>DATLOI010000122.1:0-45862 GCA_035536295.1 Casimicrobiaceae bacterium | reverse complement strand
GACGCTAGGCTTCCTTCTCGGCTCGGTGTTGACGGTCATTGTCGCGTGGGCGTCGCGTCGCGCGACACCGCAACGCGTCGATCGCTGGTTTCGTCGCCTGCAACTCGTATCCGCCGCGGCCTACAGCCTCGGCCATGGAGGCAATGACGCGCAAAAGACGATCGGCATCATCTGGATGCTCTTGATCGCCGCGGGCACCACGACCGCGAACGAACAGGTTCCCGCATGGGTCGTGATCGCGTGCTACGCGGTGATCGGGCTCGGCACGCTGTCTGGCGGCTGGCGCATCGTGAAGACGATGGGACAGAAGATCACGAAGCTTCGGCCAGTCGATGGATTCTGCGCAGAAACCGGCGGTGCGATAACGCTGTTCCTCGCCACGTCGCTCGGCATCCCGGTATCGACGACGCACACGATCACCGGCGCGATCGTCGGCGTCGGCTCGGTGCGCAAGGTCTCGGCAGTGCGCTGGGGCGTTGCCGGGACGATCGTGTGGGCGTGGGTGCTGACGATCCCTTGCTCGGCGCTGATATCGGCGGCGGCGTGGTGGATCGGGACGCGATTGTTCTAACCGGGATGCGAACCTGGGCTCGAACGCCTAGGTCCCGCGGCCGTCACTCGCGCCTGCCGAAGTGGCAAGCGCAACTCCCGTCGCTCCGTTCAATGAAAACACCGCGACTGGCTTGTCGAACCCCTTGAGCGTCAGCGGCGCGAGCTGCTCGACTTCGAATCCTTCCGGCAATCCCGCGCTGGCGCGTCGATCGAGGAGCGTTTGTCCGCCCTGCGCCTCTCCGCACAGCCGCGCGGCGAGATTCACCACGCTGCCGATCGCCGAATAGTCGACGCGGCCTTCGTAGCCGACTGCGCCAAGCGTCGCGAAGCCGCGCGCGATGCCGATGCCAAGATCGAGCGCATAGCCGAGCTTCTGCCAACGGGAGCGAAGCGGCACGAATGCGGACTGCATCGCAAGCGCCATGCGCGCGGCTCGCGCGCAAGCATCGGGCACCGGCAATGGATCGTTGAAAAAAATGAGGATGCCGTCACCGGCGAAATGGGGCACCGTGCCCTCATGCTCGTCGATCAATCTGCCCATCGCGTTCAAAAAGTCCTGCAGCACGACCATCACTTCTTCGGGCTCGGCACCATCGGTGAAAGAAGTGAAGCCGCGAAGATCGGTGAACACCGCGCAGATGTCGCGACGATGCGGTGCCAGCAACGACGACGTGCCGCTCGAGACAATTGCTTCGGCGACCGACGGCGAGAAGAATTGCTTGAGCCGGCTCAAGCTCTCGATCGCCGTGACCGACTCGCGCACGCGCGCTTCGAGCGTCGCGTTCCACTCACGAAGCTCGCCGGCCTGACGCGCAACTTCGTCCTGCAGTGTCTTGATGCGAAGCAGGCTTCGCACGCGCGCGAGCAACTCGGCGTGGTTGAAGGGCTTTTGCACAAAATCGTCAGCCCCCGCTTCGATGCCTTTGATGCGCTCCTGCTGTGGGTCGAGCGAGGTGACGAGAACGATCGGCAGCAGCGCAGTCGCGGGATCCGCACGCACGCGCTTGCACACGTCGTAGCCGGACAATCCCGGCATCATGATGTCGAGCAATATCAACGCGGGCGGATCGGCGGCAAGCTTGGTGAGCGCCTCTTCGCCGGATGCCGCCGTGATCGCGACGTAACCCTTGGCGGTCAGAATGTCGGCGAGGAGCTTGACGTTCTGCGGCGTGTCATCGACGACCAGTATTTTCGCAGCACCGCTCATGCGCTGCGCTCGTCGAGTATTCGTCGTACGGTGTCGACGAACTCCTTGAGGTTGATCGGCTTGCCGATATAGGCGTCGAATCCGGCATCCATGATCTGACGCCGGTCGGTCGCCATGACCGATGCCGTGACGGCGATCACCGGAATCGATGCGGTCCTTTGATCCGCACGAAGCTGCCGCAACGCTTCGATGCCATTGATCCCCGGAAGCTGAATGTCCATCAGGACGAGCATGGGCAAATGCTCGATCGCCATGCGCACGCCATCCTCGCCGGTCACTGCTTCGAGCGTGGGGTAACCCTTCGCTTGCAGGATGTCGCGCGCGAGCTTCATGTTCTTCTCGTTGTCCTCGACGATCAGGATCGGGCTCATGCTGAATTCGACTCCGCTGCGCGGGTGAAAGGAATCGTGAAGGTGAACGTCGAGCCTTTGCCGATCTCGCTTTGAAGCCAGATGCGCCCGCCGTGCAGTTCGACAAAGCGCCGCGTCAGCGTGAGGCCCAAGCCAGTACCTTCCTGCTTGTTCGTGTAATGCCTGCCAACCTGTCGAAACTCTTCGAAGACCGCCTCGTGGTCGCTTGCAGCGATACCGATGCCTGTATCGCGCACGGCAACTTCGAGCACATCGCCAGCCCTTCTCGCGATGACATCGACACGGCCGGCGTCGGGCGTGAACTTCACGGCATTGGTCAAAAGGTTCAACAGAATTTGCTTGAACTTGCGCTCGTCGGCGTCGATCTCGTCGAGCGCGGGATCGACGTCGATGCCAAGTGCGATGCCATGACGCTGCGCGCGCTCACGCACGAGCGTGGTCGCATTCGTGATTGCAGTGGGCACATGGAAGCGCGCGGATTCGAGCTCCATGCGACCCGCCTCGACCTTGGCAAGGTCGAGAATGTCGTTGATCAGCATCAAGAGATGGCGGCCGGAGCTTAAGATGTCCTTGAGATAGTCGTCCTGCTTCTCGTTCAACTCGCCGAACATGCGCTCGAGCAACACTTCGGAAAAACCGATGATCGCGTTCAACGGCGTGCGAAGCTCGTGCGACATGTTCGCGAGAAACTCGCTCTTGTGCTGGTTGGCGACTTCGAGCTGCCGACTCTTTTCCTGGATCTCGCTCAAGAGCCGGACGTTCTCGATTGCGATCACGGCCTGGTCGGCGAACGTCGCGGCGAGTCGCATTTCCGCGTCGCTATAGCGCTGTACGCTGGTGCGCCATAGCACGACCGCGCCGATCGCCTCGCCTTCGCGGAAGATCGGAACACCAAGCATCGTGCGAAAGCCGATGCGACGTTGCGTTTCGGTCACCACGTAGGTCGGGTCGCTCGCGGCGTCTTCGATTTGAACCGGTTGCCGAGCGATGACGACGCGCCCCGTCAGCGACCCCGGCCCGAGCTGAATGGGATGCTCGCGCATATAGTCGAGGTCGTCGGGACCGCTTCCATAGCTCGCCATCAAACTGAATACGTCGCCTTCGCGAATGAGCACGAAGCCGCTTGCGGACTTGGTGAGCCTCGTCGCATTCTCGATCAGGGTCACGAGCACGGCGTCGAGATCGAACGTCGTGCGGCTGATCGCCTTCAGCACTTCCGCGGTCGCCGTCTGTTGCTCAAGCGCTTCGCGGGTGTCGTTGAACATGCGCGCGTTGCGAATGGCGATCGCGGCCTGATCGGCGAACGTGCGTAGGAGCGCGATGGCCTTGTCGCCGAACGCGCCCTTGTAATCACGGCCCACCCACAGTGCGCCGAGCGCCTGGCCTTCGGAAATCATCGGCGCGAAAATCACCGACTGCATCCCCGCAGACTGACCTCCACGTTGCGCGCGTATCGGCACGTCCGGCGCGCTGGTATCCGGATATTCGATGATTCGCTGCTCGAGAATCGAGGTTCCACTCCCACTCTCACGATCGAGCGGCATCGGAAAGATTGCGGCCATCGTTTTCTTGCCCTGGTAAGCGCCGACATCGAGCATGCCGTCGGGACGCACGACGACGACGCCGACGATATGGCCATCGAACAAGCGCTGGCAACTCGCGAGAATCACATCGAACACTGGCTTGGTGTCGCCGATCGAGCTGCTGATCGCGGACAGGATCTCGCCGGAAGCGCGCTGCTGATCGAGCGCTTCGCGAGTGTCGTTGAACATGCGCGCATTGCGAATGGCAATTGCGGCCTGATCGGCGAACGTGCGCAAAAGCGCAAGCGCCTTGTCGCCGAAAGCGCCCGCCTCCCGGCGCGCAACCCACAGGACGCCGAGGGCGCGATCGTCGGATAACATCGGTGCGAACACCATCGACCGAGCCCCTTGCGCGCCGCCGCCCTGCTTGACCGTGTCCGGCACGGACGAGTCCATAACGTCCGGGTAGTCGAGCACGCGCCGCTGGAGAATCGCCGTTCCCGATCCACTCGTGGAATCGACGGGCCGCGGAAAGAGCTTGCGCACTTCGTCGCCGCCCGGGCCCGCATACGCGGCAACGTCGAGCAGGCCATCGTCGCGCACAAGAAGCAGGCCCACGATGTGACCCGCGAAAAGGCGCTGGCAACTCTCCATGATCTTCGCGAACACGGGCGCCGTATCGCCGATCGAGCTGCTGATCGCCGAAAGAATCTCACCCGACGCGCGCTGTTGATCGAGTGACTCGGAAACCTCGCGTGTGCGGTTTTGAACATCGTCGAATAAGCGCACGTTCGCGATTGCGATCACGGCCTGGTCAGCGAACGTCGTTGCAAGATCGATCTGCTGACCGGTGAACGGCTGCACTTGGGCTCGCGTAAGGCCAAGCGTGCCGATTGTTTCGCCTTCGCGCATCAGCGGCACCGCGAGCGCCGTGCGAAAACAGCCGACCTCCTGGAATTCGTGCCACGTATATTCCGGATCGGCCAGGACATCGACGATGTGAATCGGTCGACGCTCGAGCGCAGTGCGTGCCGTCGCGGATCCGCGACCCGGCACGATCTCTTGCGAAACCATGAACGCCTTGACTTTGGCGTGCTCGTCATGATCGTGACCGAAGCTCGAGGCATAGCGAAGCACGTCCCCATCGCGCTTGAAAAGCCAAGCGTGATCGGAGTGACACAGCCGCGCCGCCGACTCGACCAGCGTATCGAGCACCGTCTGCAGGTCGAACGTCGAGCGGCTGATGACTTTCAACACATCGGCCGTCGCGGTCTGCTGCTCGAGCGCCGTCTTCGTCTCGTTGAACAAGCGCACGTTGTCGATCGCGATTGCCGCCTGACGCGCGAACGTTTCGACGAGCGCGATCTGGTCGGGCGCAAACGGGCCTGCCTCGTGTCGCGCGACGAGAATCCCCCCATACGCGTCGCGCTCGCGCATCAGCGGGACAGCAAGCACGGAGCGAAGATTGAACGCGAGCATGTTCTCTCTCGCGCCAGGGTACTCGGCATCCATCACGCTCTGCACATCCGGCTCGTGGATCGTTTTGCGCTCGATCAACGCCCGGCCCGTGAGGGAAGTTCGATTCAGCGGCGCGTTGCGTGTCGTGTTCACGTCGTCCGAAAGCTGACCGAGGCGATAGCCGGCGGCTGGCCGCAGAATCTCGCCCTCGATCAGCATCAGGCGCGCAAACGGCGCACTGCAGAGATTCGCCGCACGCTCTGCCACCGCATCGAGCACTGGCTGCACATCTGTGGGGGACGCCGAGATGACCCGCAGGATTTCGCTGATCGCCGTCTGCTGCTCGAGCGCGCGCGTCAACTCCGCCGTCCGCTCGTCGACCTTGCGCTCGAGCCCCGCGTACGACTCGGCGAGCCTTCCCGTCATCGTGTTGAACTGCCCGGCGAGCGCTTCGAGCTCGTCACCGGTCTTGATGTCGATGCGGTGATCGAGCTTGCCTTCTCCGATGCGCTGCGCCCCTTCCTGCAGCGTGCGAATCGGCCGTGCCATGCCGCGCGCCAGGAACAATGCGACCAGCGCCGATATCACCATTCCGCCGAGCAGAAGCACGCCGATGCGCACGAGCGATGCATTGAGCCGTGATGTCACCTCGGACGCCGGCTGCTCGGCAAACACGACCCAGCCCAGCGACGGAATCCTGGCCGACGACGCGAGCATCTCCTGCCCGCCCGTTGCGTGCACGAGAACCGCCTTGTCGCTCGCATCGGTCGCAAGGGCAGCGCGCACGTGCGGTAGCGTCGACAGGTCCTTTTTCTGCAGAACGAGCCCGATGTCGGGATCGGCAATCAAGTAGCCTGCGCTATCGACGACATACGCCTTGCCCTTCTCGCCGATGCGAATGCGCGTGATCACATCCCACATGAACTTGAGATTCACATCGGCGACGGTGACAGGACCCGCATCGTCGGACGCGCGCACGGCAATCTGCATGTACGGCTCGGTCTCCTTGCGAAAATACACACGGCCGTAGTAGGGAGCGTTGCGCTTCGGTGCGGTGAACACCGGCTCTTGCGAACGGTTGCGCAGACACTCGCCCATCGCATCCATGTCGAGGCGCGATACGCGCATGCGCTCGCAGCCGTCGCTGGTGATGTAGCTCACATCGGTGATATCGGGCACCTGCTTGAGCAATTTCAGGAATTCGAGCCGGCGCTGTTCGGTCGCGTCGGCGCCGAGCTGGGGTAGCGCCGCGCCCCGTAGCTGGCTTTGCACCTGCACGATGTACTGCTCGATGCGTCCCGCGGCGGCGAGCGCCTTCTCCTGCTGGACGGCGTGCAAAGCGTCGAGCGTTTCGCGATACGAAAAGTAAAGCGAAAGCGAGCTTGGGATCAGCAGCGCCGCGGTGACGAGGCCGAGGATAAGGAAGAAATACTTGCGGAACAGGCGTCCGCTCGCGTGCTTGGGAGGCGCAGGCGCAACCGATGCCATGTCCTCGCCGGCCACGACGAGCGGCGGATCGACTGCGCGGGCGGGCATGTCCATCGTCTTATGCGGCGGCTACAGCGATTCGCTCCCGAGCGCGGGAAGCAGCGCGGCACCCTCTCAATGGCCGGTCCGATCCGGATGGTACCCGGCTGCGCGCGCAGTCGGTCAATTGCTCCCACGCAAGGGGTATGCTGTGCAAATGGCAACGCAAACCCTCATCGGTGCCTTGCTCCTCGCGTCCTCGGTCGGGACGGCACTCGCCTCCGATGTTGGCGACGTCGACTGGCGGGCCGATGTTTCCGCATGGCGCACGCGCGCTGACGAAGGGCTGCGCCGCGAACGCGGGTGGCTGTCGATCATCGGTCGTTGGGAACTGGAGCCGGGCAGCACCAGCATCGGATCGGATGCAGGCAATGCGATTCGTCTACCCGCTGCACTTTCACCTGCGCGCCTTGGCACGCTCGAGGTCCGGGACGGGAAAGCAGTGCTGACGCTTGTGCCCGGACAAGCGATGCAAGCCGTCGACAAGAATCAACCGGGAGCAAGTTTTACGAAGCGCGAGTTGCTCGCGGGCAAGGAACGCATCGAATGGGTGACGTCGGGACGGCTCAGCCTGCAACTCGTCAAGCGTGACGATGGGCGCTTCGTGTTGCGCGCCGCGGACGCTGAAGCGCCATCGCGCACGTCGTTCAAAGGTCGCGTGTGGTACGAGCCTTTAGCGGGCTATCGCGTCCCCGCGCGCTTCGTTCCAAGCCCGAACGGAACCAAGATTCCGATCGTGAATGTGCGCGGCGAAGTGAGTGACGAAGCGGTCGCAGGCCACGTCGAGTTCAAGCTCGCTGGACAGACGCACAAGCTCGATGCGCTCGACGACGAAGGCAACCTTTTCATCATCTTTGGCGACAAGACGGGTGGCGTGACGACCTATCCGCCCGGCCGCTTCCTGTGGATCAAAAAACCTTCCGACGGTCGCTGGGAAGTCGACTTCAACAAGGCATACAACCCACCGTGCGCCTTTTCCGCTTATACGACGTGTCCTTTACCGCCGCCGCAAAACGTTCTGGACGTTGCCATTCCAGCGGGCGAGCGCTACGTCGAGTTGCAGACGTTTCCGAAGTCGCAATAGGCCGAACGAAATGAATCGGACGCGGCGCGCGATCGTTGTCGCTGCGGCAATCGCAGCCTTGCCGATTCGCGCGACCTCACAACGGCGCGTGCCACGCATCGGTCTTCTGGTACCTGTCGTCACCAACCCCAGCATGAATTGGTCGACGCCGGCTTGCGCCACATTGGCTATGTGCCCGGCCGCGACGTGATCCTCGAGCAACGCAACGCCGACGGGCACCTCGAACGGTTGCCTGCGCTTGCTGCCGAGCGCGTGGCAATCCCTGTCGACGTCCTCGTTGTTGCAGGGCCTGGGCCGCTCAGGGCTGCGATTGCCGCCGCTGCTTCGAGGATTCCGATCGTGATGATCGCCGAGCAGCGATCCGATCGGCGAAGGACTCGTGCAAAGCCTCGCACGTCCCGGCGGCAACCTGACCGGAGTCACTTATGCGATCACACCCGAGCGCTTCGCGAAGCAGCTCGAACTATTGACGCAGATCGCACCGCTCACCGGGCGCGTCGGCGTACGGTGGGATTTCGACGAAGCGATTTTCCACCGCAGCTGGAAAGCGCCGCTCGAGCGTGCGGCGGGAGTTCTCAAGATCGACGTGATTCCGCCCGCGGGCCGTGTTCGATCGCGGCCACGTGGTCGACGCGATTGCAGCGATGAAGACGCAAGGCGCCAATGCAATGCTCGTTGCCATCGCCGGTCCGACCTGGCCGTATGCCACGCTCGTCGCCGAGGAGGCGATGCGTCAGCGCATCGCGACCGTGTCGGCGTTCAAGGAATTCACTCAGGTGGGCGGCCTCATCACTTACGGCCGGATTTTCCGGCCCTCTACGCGCGCGGTGCGGCCATGGTAGATCGCATTTTGAAAGGTACTCGACCCGCCGAGATCTCGATCGAGCTGCCGACCAAGTACGAGCTTGGAATCAACCTCAAAACCGCCAAGGCGCTGGGGCTGGGAGTGCCGAACGCGCTTCTGATCCGCGCCGATCAGGTCGTGCATTGACTGACGAGCGCAGCGATCAATAACGCGGGTGAAGGTCGGTAACCGTCTTTTTCATCGAATCATCTTCCCACCATCGCCAGCACGTCGGCTTTGAGGAATCGCTCGACCACGAGCATGAAGGCGATCGACGGCACGAGCAGCAGCAATGCCGTAATCGACGCGATCTGATAGTTGCCGCCCATGCTGGCGTTGAACATCAACAGCGGCAGCGTCATCACATCGGGCACGCCGACGAAGTACGTGCCGGTGAATTCATCCAGCGATTCCAGGAACACGAAGATCGCGCTCGCCATGAGTCCCGGTGCAGCGAGCGGCAGCGTGATCGTGCGAAACGTCGCCAGCGGCGATGCGCCGAGATTGCGCGCGGCCTCTTCGAGCGACGAATCGACAGCCGCGAACGCCGCGGATGCGATCCACACTGCGAGAACGAGCCCGTGCGATGCGTGCACGAGCACGACGCCGAAGATCGTTCCTGCAAGGCCGATCTCGTAGAAGACGCGCGCGATATTCACGTACACCGGAATATTTGGCACGGCCTGGGGCAACAGAAACGCAAGCAGGATCAATCCGCGCCAGCGAAGCTTCGCGCGGGCAAGCGCATAACCTGCCGGTATCGCAACAGCGAGACTCAATGCCACGGTCAACACGGCGATCCAAACGCTCGTGCCGAGCGAGCCCCAGGCGCCGCCGCGCGGACTGAACACGCGACCCCAGAACGTGAAGCCGAATTCGAGCGGAATCTTGCTCGGGAAATACCAGCGCTCGGCGAATGCCCACAGCGCAAGGTTCGCGAGCGGCCCGAAAATCGCGAACGCGAGAAGTCCAATCAGGACTCCTACCGCGAGGCCGCCCACCAGGCGATTCGGCGCCTTCGCCAGTGTCGTCACTTCGCTTCCGCCTTGGCGACGGCGTGATGCAAATAGAACCACGCACCGGCAGCGGCAAGCGCGAGCGATGCGAGGCATAGCGCGTTCGCAACGCCATAATCACCGTGCGTGTTGATCCGATACGCGATGTCGACAGTGATCATCGTCGGCGCATTGGGGTTGATCATCAGCGGGACCGAGAGCACCGACAGCATCGTGACGAACGACAGCACGACGCCGACCAGCAACGTGCCCCGCACTTGCGGCAGCACGATGTCGAACAAAACGCGCCAGCGCGCTGCGCCCAGGTTGCGCGCCGCTTCGATATGCTGTCGATCGAGCGAAGCCATCGCGCCGGCAAGAAGCAGCGTCACGAAAGGCGCCTGCTTCCACACGAAAGCGATCACGATGCCGCGCCAGTCGAGCAAGCTTTGCGCTGCGAGGGGCTCGATCAGGCCGCCGCCGATCAGCAAGTGATTGAGCGTTCCATTCTTCGCCAGGAAGCCGCGCATCAATTGCCCGGCGACGATGAATGGAATGAACAGCGGCCAGCGATAAAGCCAGCGCAACAACGCGACCGCGCGCGGGCTTTCGCCGAGCGTGAGGTAGCCGGCGATGACAATCGCGATCAGCGCGATCAGGATCGACGAAAGTACGGCGATGCCAACAGTGAACAGGAAATCGGTGCTGTAGAGCTCGTAGGCTTTCGCTATGTTGGCGAACGTTGCACGTCCGTCCTTGTCGTAGAACGCGCCGATAATCGATAGCCCGAGCGGCAACGCAAAGAACAACGCGACGATCGCCAGCGCGGGCGAGACCAGCAACAAACCCAGCGCGCCGCTCGCTTCGAGCGGGCGGCGCACCGGCGCAGCTCCAAGCGCGCCCGACGCGGCGTCGCTCATCGGCCGCGATCGATTACTTCAACACGACCCGCTCGTAGCCTTCGACGATGTCGGTGAAATACTCGGACAGCGGGAACGGCCGGCCATATTGCTGCAGGTCCTGCGGCTTGATGTCGGTGAAGAGCTTGTTCCACTCCTGCGGTGTGAGCTTCGCCTGCACGTGGTGCGCATCGATTCCCGGATACCAGTTGAATTTCTTGACGATCCCTTCGGCCTGGATCTCGGGGCTCTCGGCGAAGTCGATGAACTTTTTCGCGAGCGCCGCGTTGGCAGCTTTACTCGGGATCACGTAATACATCGGCTGTCCCGGAAGCCCGGGCGACGGCAATGAAAGCTTGACCTTCGGATTCATCTTGCCGTCGGCCATCCACGTGTAGAACATGTCGACCCACACCGGACCCATCGCGATCTCGCCGCGATTCAGCATGTCGAGCGTGCCCGCGTTACCGGGGGTCAGCACGACGTTCTGGTTGAAGTCCTTGAGGCCTGCGAGCGCTTTGTCGATTTGCGCTTTCGCGGCGGGATCGTACGGCCCCTTTTCGAGCTTGTCCGCAAGACCGGTGTTCGCCGACACCCAGCCCATTACAAAACCCACGCCCGACATGCCGCCCTTGACACCGTTGTAGCCGAACTGCTTCGGATTCTTCTTCACCCAGTCGTTCAATTCGGCGAACGACTTCGGAGGCGTCTTCACGACGTCCGGGTTGTACGCGAACGCGATCTGGCTATGGAACATCGGCAGCACGTAGCCGTCGACGTTCGCCCCGAGTGCATTCTTCGCGCTGTCGCGAGTGACGAGCTTGCCTGCCGCAATGTCGCCGCGGTAAGGCAACAGTAGATTTTCCTTCACCATCGTCGCCGCGCCGCGCTGATGCACGACCGCAACGTCGGTGTCCCAGCTCGCGTTGTTCTTTTGCGCGACGAGCTTCTCGTAGATTTTCTGCGAACCCGCATCCCCAGGGCCGGTGCCGACTGCGCGCACCTTGACGCCGGGATTCATTTTCTCGAAGCGCGGACCGAGAAAGTCGTTCACGTAATCGACCATGTTCTGATCGCCCGCGGTGACGACGTTCAACGTGGTTTGCGCAAACACGGGCGCGACCGGCAGCGCGACTGCGAGCGCCGCGGCGATCAACGCGAGTTTAGGGTTAAGACGCATGACTTTTCCTCCTCGGTGAGTACGACTTTCAAGCGAAGCAACCATCACGCAGGAAACACGATCAAAGCATCGCGCGGCACTGCCACTGCCGCGTTGCTGCCTTCGACCAGCCGTTCCGGCGCGTGAACCCAGACGTTGGCATCGGCGGTGCGAACGCGGTAACGATACCCTTGTCCGACGTAATAGACCTGCTCGACGATACCAGGCAGCAGCACGTCGCGCGGCTGCGAAGGTCGTGACGGCGTCGCGATCCGCGCCGACTCCGCGCGAAAGTGCGCGTGCACGGTGCGGCCGTTGGTGCCGTTCGTTTTGGGCGCGAGCGTTCCATCCGCGTGCTCGGTGAGCGTCAGCCGGTTGTCGGCCCCCATGAAACCTGCAACGAACGCCGATGCAGGTTGATGAAAAACTTCCTGCGGCGTTCCGTATTGCGCAACGCGACCGGCGTCGATCACTGCGATGCGATCGGCCAGCGTCAAGGCTTCCTCGCGGTCGTGCGTGACATACACCGCGGTGATGCCGATGCGTTTTTGCAGCGCGCGAAGCTCGTGACGCAAATCGAGCCGCACGCGATAGTCGAGGTTCGACATCGGCTCGTCGAGCAAGAGCAGCGACGGATTCACCGCCAGCGCACGGCCGAGCGCGACGCGTTGCCGCTGACCGCCCGACAGCGCCCCCACCGAGCGCGGACCGAAGCCGTCGAGCTGCAACAGTGCGAGCATCTCGACGACGCGCGCATCGATCGCCTCCTTCTTCCAGCCGCGCATGCGAAGGCCGTAACCGATGTTGGCAGCCACGCTCATGTGCGGCCACAGTGCATACGACTGAAACATCATCGCCGCCCCGCGGCGCTCGGGCGGCAGCGCGGTCAAATCGCGGCCTTCGATACGTATCGCCCCCGACTGCGGCGTCACGAATCCGGCGATCGAGCGCAAGAGAGTGGTCTTGCCGCAGCCGGAACTGCCGAGGAGTGCGACCATCTCGCCGCGTGCTATGTCGAGACTCACGCGATCGAGCACGCGCGTGGCTCCGTACGCGACCGTCAGGGACTCGATGGAAAGGTATGCAGGCATGGTAGCCGGCAATGGTAATCGCGCATGATGACGCGGTGCGGTAAGGCGTGCAAACCGGCCCGGCGGGGCGCGGGCTCTCCCAAAGCGCGCAACCGTCGTGATCTGCGTCGTGAAGACGTACTTGCGATGAAGCCGGACGATGTTGACGCCGGCTGTAAAAAGCGCTTCGCCATCGCGCAACTTCTGCAACGAACGCCGCGGCGTTCTTCTCGCAACGCTCGCGCGGCCGGCTGCCTCGGTTGCAAAACGTGGCGCCTGCGACGCCACCAGGCCCGCGGCCACATCTTGCCGACGACGCCGTACGGAGCGGTGCTCAGTCGATTGCTCGCGAAAAGAAGTACCCGGAGTGCGAGTCGAGGACGGGCGGATGTCAGCGAGTCCCGTACGCATAGCGACCAAGCGAATGCATTGGAGCGCTGCTGCGAAGATGCGTGTTTCTCATGGCACCAATTCTGCTAACGTTTCTCGGCTTAACGCCTTTGAAAATCGCTGCAAAGGAGATCTGAATGAACCATCGGCTCGTCACCTCAGTCGTCGCAGCAAGCGTGCTGCTCGCACTTTCTGCCTGCCAGCGCCAGGAGGCCCCGAAGTCGTCGTCTACACCGCCAACTTCTTCCTCGACGACCACCGTCGTCACGCCGGCGCCGACGACGCCTCCGGCAACTTCATCGTCGTCGACCACGACGACGACGACCCCGTCCGGTACGACGTCGAGTACCACAACGCCGTCTACAACTCCTCCGGCGACTTCGTCATCCAGCACCACGACCACCACGACGCCGGAAAAGCGCCCGTGAGCGAACGCCAGACGGACGCGCTTCGCACGTCATCGCAACCACTGTAAGGAGACCCTGATGCAAACCCAGAACTACGACAATCTGTCCACCGGCGCAGGATCGGCCGGCGGCTCCCCGACGATGCGCGACGCGGCCGACAAGACCACCGACAAGATCGAAAAGGCTGCGCAAAGCGCGCACGACACTGTCGATCGCGTGCATCGGCGTGCGGTGGATCTGACCGATCGTGCGACGAGCGAAGGCGACCGCATGTACCAGGCCGCATGCAGCTGGGTCTCCGAGCACCCGCTGCAAGCCGTTGCGGGAGCGCTCTTCGTCGGCTATCTGTACGGTCGCATCCGCGGCTAAAGCGGTGCGGCAAGGATCACGCGCGCTCATGCGCGCGTGATCGTCTCTTCGGTCAACTAGCCATCGCGACGCGCGGCTCGACCCGCTGATCGCCTTCCCCTGTCCTGCCTCGGACTCAGTTGCTCACTTCGGCGGAATGCGTAGCTTCTGCCCAGGATAAATCTTGTCGGGGTGCGACAGCATCGGCCGGTTCGCTTCGAAGATCTTCTGGTATTGATTCGCGTCGCCGTAGAACTGCTTGCTGATCTTCGACAACGTGTCGCCGGAAACGACCGTGTAGTACTGCCCTTCGGGCTCGCTCTTGGCGACGCTCATCATGTCCTTGACCTGCGCGACACCAGCGACGTTGCCGGCGGCGATGACGATCTTTTCGCGTGTCGCCTGATCGGGCGCGACACCGAAGACGCTCGTGGTGCCAGACGCGCCGTCGAACGTGACGGTCAGCCCGGTGGCCGACAAATTCTGCGCCTTGATGTAGTCGAGGATCGCGTCGCCCGCGGCCGCGTTGGCAGCCTGCATCTTGGCTTGGTTGTTCGGATCGGCTTTCGAGTCCTTCATCGCCGCCTCGGCCTTGCCACGGCCGAACAGCTTCTCTCCTGCGTCGCGGACAAAATCAATCAATCCCATGTGTGCTCCCGTTTGTCATTGACGCGACGACGCGGCCTCGCGCCATCGCTTGCACACGAACATACACGTTCCGCCCGCGACGAAGCGTAAGACGATTGCCGATACCGTCCACGAGCCTCTCCCTACTTCATGCGAGTAGGTACATCACAGCTTCAATACGCACTTCACGCAACCTTGGGACTTGTGCAGGAACATGTCGTAGCCGCGCGGTGCATCGTCGAGCGACATGCGATGCGTGATGATCGCCGTCGGGTCGATCTCGCCGCGCTCGATGCGCTCGAGGAGCGGACGCATGTAGCGATGCACGTGCGTTTGACCGGTCTTCATCGTCAGCCCCTTGTTCATGTACGCACCGAGAGGAAACTTGTCTGCCAAGCCGCCGTACACGCCAGGCACGGACACCGTGCCGCCGCTCCGCACCGCCATGATCGCTTCGCGCAGCGCGATCGGACGCTCGGTTTCGACCTTCATCATCTGCTTCACTCGATCGTAGCTGTATTGCATGCCATACGAGTGCGCTTCCATCCCTACGGCATCGATGCACGAATCAGGGCCGCGGCCGGCCGTCATTTCGGAAAGCGCTTCCATCACGTGAACCTCTTCGTAATCGAGCGTCTCCGCGTTCGCCGTGCGCCGTGCCATCGCAAGGCGCTCGGGAAAGCGATCGATCGCAATCACGCGACCCGCGCCGAGCACGCGCGCGGACATCATCGCGAACTGCCCCACCGGACCCGCTCCCCAGACCGCCACGGTGTCGCCGGGCTCGATCTCCGCATTCTCAGCGGCCATCCAGCCGGTCGGCAGGATGTCGGAGAGAAAGAGCACAGCATCGTCGTCCATTCCGTTCTCGATCTTGAACGGCCCGACATCGGCGAAGGGAACGCGCACGTATTCGGCCTGGCCGCCGGCATAGCCGCCGGTCAAGTGCGAATAGCCGAACGCGCCGGCGGGCGCGTGACCGAAAAACTTTTCCGACATCGCTGCATTCGGATTGCTGTTCTCGCACAGCGAGTATTCCTCGCGCTCGCAAAACCAGCAGTTGCCGCAGCTGATCGTGAACGGCACGACGACGCGATCGCCGATGCGAAGGTTCTTCACTGCCGAGCCGACCTCGACAACCTCGCCCATGAACTCGTGGCCGAGAATGTCGCCGCTCACCATCGTCGGAATGAATCCGCCGTAGAGGTGAAGATCGGATCCGCATATCGCGGTCGACGTCACGCGCACGATCGCATCGCGTGGATTCAGTATCGTCGGGTCGGGGACTTCGTCGACCCGTACGTCCTGCACTCCGTACCAGCAATTCGCTTTCATGCGCGTCCTTTCCGCAACAGTCCATATCCCAGGCTTCGTTTTCCGTGCGGCTGGCCTTCGATCGTCGGCACCTCGCCGGTCTCGATCAGGCGCTTGAAGCGGCGTACGTCCTCTTCGATCACTTCCGAAGGCACCGCACCCATTACGTGCGCCAGCATCGCTCCGAGTGCGCCGCCCGGCGGCAGGTACTGAATCTCGACTCTGAGCCACGTGCCGCGTCCGTCGCGACCCGGCTCGAAGCGAACCACACCTGCGTGCTCGACGTCGGCCTCGTCGACCGAGCGCCATGCGATGAGCTTCCCCGGCTGGTCGTTGGTGATCTCCGCGTCCCACTCGATCTTCGCGCCGCCGGGCGCGCGCGCAACCCAGTGCGACCGTGTCGCGCCCATCGTGGTGACCGATTCGACAAAGTGCATGAAGCGCGGAAAGTTCTCGAACTCGCGCCACATCGCGTAACACTCGTCAGGCGACTTGCCGACCGCGAGATTCTTTTCGACACGCACGGTGCGATCGCGCGGCAGCATCTCCGATCCCCCCGCCTTGCGAACGCTGTTGGCTGCGTAGACGTCGATCGCGGTGACACCGAGCGAGGCAGTCATCGCGCCGATCGCGCGCATCGGTGCACGTTCGATCGTGGTGCCGAGCATGGCGAGATCCATGAGGTCGCCGGCGACGCGCGCCCACAAGAACGCCTGCGGCTCGCGTCCGGACAGCAATCCCACACCGCATGCAAGCTCGCGCAATCCGACGAGCCGCGTCAGCGTCGCATGCGACGGCGCGCCAACGAGGTGAGAAACCGCACGTGGCGCAGCCAGACTGGCGACACCGATGGCGACGCTGAACCAGCCCAACGCCTCGACGAGAGCGGCGTTGCTCTTTTCGGTGCGCACTTTGCGAAGCGCGCTTTTGGGTGCGGGCGCGCGTGGCGGCGTCGCCCCGTTTTGTGGTGGGCGCTGATCGCCGATGACCGGAACATCGCGTCGACCAAGGTGTGTCGTTTGCATGAGGTGAATTCCTGCGAAGGGTCGCCACGGCGACGAAATCGAGCGCGCACCATCCGCGCTTTCTCGAACTCGCGGGAAGTGCAAGCGACATGCCGACCGCGATCACGTCGTCGGACAAGGCCCATTGCGCGCGTGTTTCGGAAACCCTTACCGCGCGCGTGGCAAATGATCCCGTGTCGTAGCCGCCCCGAAGGTCGTCGCGCCCGTGCCACAGGGGCGAGCGGCCGTGCGTACCGGCTGTCGGACGGCCCCTTGCGAGACGAGGCGATCGCAACCTACGATGTCGTCTTATGCCCTACGGAGATCAAGCGATGAACGCTCGCAAAGCGCTTAGTGCAGGCCTCGCGTGCGTAGCGCTGGCCGCGATCGCGGTCCCGTCGCACGCGTTGACCTGCTACCTTGTATTCGATCGCAGCGACAACGTGACCTACCGCGACGTTTATCCCCCGGTCGATTTGTCCGATGCGGGTCGGGCCGAGCGCGACGCGATGCGACGTCGCGGCGAGTACCTGATGTTCATGGAAAGCGATCTGTGTCCGCGCATCGAGTATTTCACGGGCTCGGCAGGGACGACTGGATTGAAGCTCGATCAGACATCCGCGCCTGGTACAGCTTCGCGCGAATCGACCGGCGCTGCGCCAGCCACCACGCCGCGCGCGCCGCGCAAGCCACGCAGCAAGCCAGCAGGTTGAACGCTCCGGCGAGTTCTCCGCCGGAATCTTTCAGTTACCTTTTGCCAGATCGCGGATATCACAGCCAACGCTGTCCGCCACACCTTCGGCGCACGGATACTCGACCGCTGCCATGTGAACTCGCAACGGCTCGTGCGTCGTTCGCTCGGCGGACGCAAAGCTCACCGCGCCCACGTTCGCAATCATCGCGTTCGGTGATACGGCGGGCCGCAGCGACGGGGCTGGGCGCGTCTCGCGCGCCTTGGGAGGCGCGCCGGCAGCGGTGGTAACGCGGGGCGTCGTTCGTTTTGCCGACATCGGATAACGCGGCGTCGCGGGACGCGGCGCAGCGCGTGGCGCTTCGGCAAGCAACGATCGCCTGGCAACCGGCGCGGCCTTTTGTGCCGTTGCGGGCACCGCCACCGACACCACCGGGAGCGACTCGATTGGCGCTGCTTTCGCCGGCAGCGCTTCGCTCATCGCGGCAGGCGATGCGGCCAGCGTCGCGTTCCGGGTGGCCAACGCCTGCACCCCCTCCATCACTGACGTCGCTGGCTTCGCAATGGTCAACCCATTGAGGCGCCCATTCGGCCAATTGATGACCGCGAGCACTGCGGTAGCCGCGAGGAGCGCTGCGCTCAAGGCCCGCCAAGGCACGCGATGGTCGGGCGCGACCGGCGGCGGTGATGCGAGCGGTAACAGCCTGGGCTGGGCAAGGGCGAAGGCGCGCTCATTCTGCATCGCCCGCACCCGATCCCAGGCAGCTGCCATCGGCGCACCGGGCGCCTCTTCGTCGGGCTGCGGCGACACTTCGTCGCCCGCGACGCTACTACCTTCCAATGCGGCGAACTCCGACCCGCATCGGTAGCAGCTTTCCGCCAAGCGAGCGTTGATGCCGTCGCACTGCCGGCATGGCTTGAAGTGCAGCGGAGTTCCGCATTCGTTGCAGAACTTCGCGTTCTCGGGATTACCCTGATCGCAAAACAGGCATTGCAGCAGCGTCATGTCGCCCTTCCCCTGGCACACGCGTGCACGGCTTCAATGCGGGACTCCATTAAGCGCTCGCCCGTCCGCTTTTGCAAGTGCAAAAAAACGTCGATTTCGTTGACAACTTCACGATCGAGGATACGCGATCGCTATTGTCGCCGCTGCAACGGCGCGACATCGTTCGCGAACTTTGCGGTAACCAAATGTATCCAATTCGCCAAGCGGTGCACGAAAAATCGAAATGACGCAGCGCGCCTGCTAGCGCGAAGTACCGCCTTCGTGCGACGCTGATGCATGCGTTGCATTTGACAACGTGAGCTTTGACGCGTCATCCGGCACGGCAGCCGCCGCGTTGATGGCGCGTGAAGCGAGGAACGATGCTCGAAGTCGATGTTGCGATGCGACGAAGCGTTGCGCAAGTCGTTGCGCGAGCGCACTCGCCGCAGTGCTTGATGAGCGTCAGCCGCTCTTCATCGGCAAGAATCTTGCTATCCCAGAAATGCGCGGCGTCCTGGCCGGTAGGCCACGGGTGGAGAGCCGCATCCAGCATGCGTTCGCGCATGCGGCCGGGTCGCGCGCCTTGGCATCGGGAACAACGTCACCCGACGTATTCCGCCGCTGGAGGGCAATGCGATGAACTCGACCCGCGCGAAAGAAGCACCATACGACAGGCTCAATGCCCTGGAGGCCCCGGGCAGCGCGGCGAACCCCGCTGCCCCAACACGGACTCCGGCCGCACCACGGCCGGGCGCAGAGGGAGCGCAAGCGAACATGGGCAACACCGATAACCGCGACGAGCATTCGGGATTCATCGATAGCCTGGTGGGTTTCACGCGACAGCATCGCGCGAGCCACTGGTCGGGAACGTTCGGCGAATTCCTCGACACCGTCGTGAAGGCGGACCCGGCGCGCGCCACGCGCCGCAGCCACCAGTACGTCTGGGACATGATGCGCGCGAACGCAAAGCGCAGCGATGACGACAAATTCCGCTGCGCGCTGTTCGAAGACGAGTTGTTTGGCATCGACGATTCGATTGCGCGTGTGGTCGACTATTTTCGTGCCGCCGCCGCGGGCTCCGAAGTGGGCCGGCGCTTGTTGCTACTGCTCGGTCCGCCCTCGGGAGGCAAATCGACGGCCGTCATCCTGTTGAAACGCGGCCTCGAGGAATACAGCTACACCGACGAAGGCGCGTTGTACGCCGTACAAGGATGTCCGATTCACGAGTCGCCGCTGCATCTCGTTCCGCATACGTTACGCACGCAGTTTCGCGAAATCTACGGCGCGGAGATCACGGGCGAGCTGTGTCCCTCGTGCCGGTTGCGCGTCGAAAACGAGTTTTCGGGCGACTTCATGAAAATGCCTGTGCAGCGCATTTTCATTTCCGAAGCCGGACGGGTTGGCATCGGGACCTATGCGCCGCACGACCCGACGACGGCCGATGTCGCGGATCTGGTGGGCTCGGTGGATCTTTCCAAGGTCGCGCAATTCGGCGACGAGGGGGACCCGCGCGCATGGTCGTGGTCGGGTGCGGTGTACGCGTCGAGCCGCGGCGTGCTCGAGATGATCGAAATCCTGAAGGTCAAGCGCGAGTTTCTTTATCTCCTGCTGACGTTGACGCAGGAGAAGAACGTCAAGGTGTCGCGCTTCCCGCTGATCCACGTCGACGAGACGATCGTCGCGCACACCAACCTCGCGGAGTTCAGGAAATTCCTGCAGGAGCGCGAGAACGAAGCGCTGCTGGACCGCATGGTCATCATCCAGGTTCCGTACACGCTCGACTATCGCGCGGAAGCGAAGATCTACCGCAAGCTCATCTCGACTGCCGAGCCCGCGTTTCGCGAAGTGCATCTCGATCCGCACGTGCTGCACACCGCGGCCGTGTTCGCGATTCTCACGCGCCTGCATGAAGGCGAGGACAAGGGCTCCGATTTCACGAAGCGTGTTCGCCTGCAGGCCGGCGAGGCCGTCGATGGCTTGAATCGCGCCGACGCCGAACGCTTGAAGGAGCGCTTCCCCGACGAAGGGCTCGCAGGCGTTTCACCGCGCTTTGTCATCAATGCGCTGTCGGCGGCGATCATCAAGTCGAATGCGAAGAGCCTGACCACGATGGGTGTCCTGCTTGCGATCAAGGACGCGATCGAGACCGATGCGCGCATCGATCCCAAGGAGAAGCGCCGCTGGATCGACTTCCTGGTCGTGGCGCGCAAGGACTTCTACAACCGCTGGGTCAAGGAAGACGTGCACAAGGCGTTGTTCGTCTCGTTCGAGCAGGAAGCGCAGGAGCTATTGGACAAGTATGTCGACGAGGTCGAAGCGGCGCTCGATAATCGCAAGCTGCGCGACCCGATCACCGGCGAAGAGCGCGATCCGGACGAGCGCATGCTGCGCGCAGTCGAGGAAAAGATTCATATTTCGGATTCGGGCAAGCACTCGTTCCGCCAGGAAGTCGTGCGCAAAGCGATGGGCGCCTATAAGCGCGGCGAGAAGTTCACGCTCGACAGTCACGCGCCGCTGCACGATGCGATCGAGCAGTATTTGTTCGAGCAGCGCCGCGACGTGTTGCGTCTGGTGAGCTCGACGACGCGACCCGAAGAGGAAGCCAAGGTGAAGATCTCGGCGGTTGCGCAACGGCTCGTCGACGAGTACGGTTACGACGACAACAGCGCGCGCGAGGCGTTGAATTACGTGACGACGCTGCTGGCGCAGGAGTGAGGCGGCTCGAAGGACGGGATTAGGATCGAGGAGCGAGGATCGAGGGAGCAGAATCCGGTTCGAGGATTGAGGATCGAGGAGCGAGGGAGCCGCCCGGCGAGTCATGCGGCTGCGATGTCCTCGGACATTCGAACTTCGGGAAAGCTTGCGCGCCGGCAAAGCGCTCCCCACCCCCTCGATCCTAATCCCTCTCCCCGCTTGCCTCATGTCGTCCAACATCCGCTTCTCCACCCAGTCGCCCTGGTACGACCTTTTCTCGCGCGGCGCGCGCGACTGGCTGCGTCACAACCAGAAAGTGCGTCAGGCGGTCAAAGAGCAGATCGTCGATCTTTTGACCGGCGGCGATTTCATTACGCAACCCGATCAGCGCACGGTGCAAGTGCCCGTGCGCTTGCTAGAGCACGCGCGCTTTCGCCTTGCCGATGCGCAAAAGCAGGAAGGTGCAGGCCAAGGCAACGCGCAAGAGGGGGACACACTGCGCCAGGCGGACGCGGGCCAGGAAACGGGCGGCGATGACGGCGAGGGCGGACACGAGGACGGCGGCATCAAGCTGATGCTCGAGCTCAAGGTCGACGACATCGTCGATTGGCTCACCGAGGAGTTGCAGCTTCCCGACTTGAAGCCGAAGTCGGGCGCAACGCTCGAAGACGAAGAAATCGTGCGCGAAGGGACCGGTAAGCGCGGCATTCGCGCGCGTCTGGACCGACGTCGCACCGTCAAGGAAGCCGTGAAGCGCCGCGCCATCCAGACCGATCCGACTCCTTTCATCGACGACGACCTGCGCTTTCATCAGTTGCGCCAGCGACCGCGCCTGGCGAGCAACGCAGTCGTGTTCTTCGTCCTCGATGTGTCCGCGAGCATGACGACGATCGAGCGCAAGCTCGCGAAGACATTTTTCTTTTTCGTGTTGTCGGGGCTGCGCCGCCAATACCATCGCGTCGAGGTGCGCTTCGTCGCCCACACGACCGAGGCATGGGAGTTCGCCGAGCGCGAATTCTTCGAAGTGACCGGCAGCGGCGGCACGATGGCAAGTTGCGCGTTCGAGCTGACGCACAAGCTTTTGGTCGAGCACTACGACACCTCGCAATACAACGCATACATGTTCTACGCTTCCGATGGCGAGAACGCCACCGATGATCGCGCCGCCGCGGCGAGCTGGCTCGGCAAGCTCGCCGAGCGCGTCAACTATGTCGGCTATGTCGAGACGCGGCCCGGCACCGCGCGCTTTGCACAGACCGACATGCGCAGCATCATGGGCGAGCTCACCCAAGGCGGCGCCAAGGCCGGCAGCCAGGTCGTGTCGGAGGTGAAAGACATCTGGCAGGCGATCCGACACTTTTTCGTGCACGAGACGGAAGCTGCAAAATGATCCTTGGCGATAGATTTCGGAACGCCGCCATAGGCTCACGACTACGCACGACGCTCGTTGTTTCGTGCTGTTTAGCGCGGTCGCTCGACGGGCCGCCCCTAGGGCGACCGCCTGACTTTCGACTCGATGCAAAAGGCGCAACGCCAGCGCGGCGACAGCCACTGATGCTGCGAACGCCTTTTGCATCGAAATAATGCCTTCGCTCCCCGAATACGCCGATCGCATCGAGAATCTCGCGCGCTCGCTCGGCCTCGATTATTTTCCGGTCGAGTTCGAGCTCGTGCCCGATCGCTTCATGATGGAAACGGCGGTATACGGACTGCCGGTGCGCATGCGTCACTGGTCGTTCGGTGTTCGTTACATCCGCCAGCTCGTCCAGCGCAACATGGGCCATTCGCGGATCTTCGAGGTCATGTTCCCGGGCGACCCCTGCCAGGCTTACCTGGTCGATGCGAATTCGCTTGCCGAGAATGTGCTCGTCGTCGCGCATGTTCTTGGCCACGCGGACTTCTCGTGGCGCAACGGCTTGTTTCGACGCTCGATGGCGATGGCCGGCGGCAAGATTCTGGAACAGGCCGCCGCGCGCGCGCATCGCATCGAGGCCGCACTCGAGCAGCATGGCGAGGATCGTGTCGAAGCGGTGCTCGATGCAGCACTTGCTCTCGAAGCGCACGTCGACGTGAATCAAGCGCTCTACCGAGGCGCGTATATCGACGACACGGCGGCTGCCAAGGAGAGCTTCGAAGCCAATCTCGATCCGTTCTATCACCGTTGGCGCGGGCTTCCCGGCGAGAGGAAAGAAAGCGCTGCGAAGGACGACAAGCGGCCCGCCGTGCCCCCGCAGCCCGAATACGATTTATTGTGGTTCATCGCGCAGCACAGCCACGATCTGCAAGGCTGGGAGCGCGATGTCTTTCTCGCCGTGCGCGAGGAGTCGTACTACTTCTATCCGGTCTTCGCCTGCCAGATCATGAACGAAGGCTGGGCGTCGTACTGGCACGCGCGCTTGTTGCGCGAAGCCGACTTCCTGCCCGATGACCTTTACGTGTCGGCGATCAAGGCGCATTCGGATGTCGTGCGTCCTTACGCGGCGGGCAAGGCGCTCGCCTTGTCGGTGAATCCTTATCACTTGGGTTTCACGATGTGGGAGCGCATCGTCGAGCGCGACGGACTCGAAGCGGCGCGGCGCATTTGCGCGGAGGAGGACGACTTCGGCTTCGTTCGCAATCACCTCGATGCGGGCCTGGCCGAAGAGCTCGACCTGTTCGTCTACGAGGCCAATGCGAATGGCGAGATCAACGTCGTCTCGCGCGACATTCATCGCATTCGCGAAGCGGTGCTCGCGCCGAAGTTCAATTTCGGCTCACCGCGCGTCGCAGTGACACGGCTCGATCAAGACGGCAGTCTCACGCTCGCGCACGATCACAAGAGCGACGGTCGCGGCCTCGACTTGTCACGCGCCGAGCGCGTGCTCGATTACGTCGTGCGCGTGTGGCGCCGGCCGGTGACGCTGCATACGGTTGACGACCGCGGCAACGGACGCGAGTTGACCAAGCGCCCCAAGTAAGCTAGTGCGGTGTCCCGGAAAGACGTTGCAGACATCGCCGCTTTGGAATCGAAGCGCCGACGAATCGGCTTCTGCATTGGCGCCCGGCTTCGGAACGTTATTTCCGGGACACCGCACCAGCTAGCGTACCCGCCGATCCGACACGCGATCGGCAATGCATGCCGACAACGCGCGTGAGGTTGCAGCGTCGTACGTCCACCCGGGACCCAGATCCGGCAGCCGGACGTCGACTTCCCGCCACTTCGGATGGCCATGGCGCTGCAGGCGATCGAGATTGCGGCACAACGCACCTGCGAAGCGCGTGATCGCCTCGCGCTGGAACGGCGGAACGTCCTCCTGCGTCACCAGGAGCGTTCGCACCGACAACGCCTCGATGTCGCGCGTCAGCAGATTCGGATAGCTGCGCTCGCGCAATGTTGTGAGGCCATAGGTTTGCAGCACTTTGTCGCGCGAGGGATGGCCTTCGCTGAAGCGCAACAGCTTCACGTGCTGGCGCGCCTCGGGCCGCATGTCCTCGATGAGGCGCAGTGGCTGGCCACCGACCACAACGACAACGTCGACGCCACCGTCGTTGACGAGCTTCACCAGCGCTTCCTCGCTCGTAAAGTAATTCGCGCGCGCGTCAGGAATTGCTGCGTCGAACATCAGCCGGTACAGCGATGCGGTGGTGAGTGCGCTGCCGCTCCCCCGCTCGCCCAGATTGATGCGCGAGTCGCGGATTTCGTCGACGAACTTCAGCGGCGAATCGGCGCGCACGATGAAGTGGATCTCTTCGGTGAATAGCGGCAGCACAACGCGCAGCGGGCGGATCATCTCGGCCGCTTCGACGTCGCCACCAGCCGCCAGATCGACGTACGCCTTGAACACATCCGCCTGAACGAGCCCGAGCCTTACGTTCGGATCGCTCCGCAAGCGCCGCACGTTCTCGACCGAGCCGGCGGTTGCCAGCACATCGAGCGAGACTCGCGCGTCGGGGGCAACGAGCACGGAAAGATCGCGAGCGGCATCGATCGCGGTGCTGCGCTCGGTGCCTGCGGCGAAGCGAAGGTCGGCTTCGGTGGTTGCGGCCTCGACCCGGATACCGGCGAACAGAACAGCAATCGCGAAGAGGAAACGGGCGACGCGCACCGCGATCATGGATTGCACAAGCCCAGCGCCGCGACGGCTGGCGTGCACTGCACTTGCGGGGAAACGGGCATCGCAGGTGACGTTTCGCGTTGGGTAGGAAGGGGCGTGCGCGCTTCGCGTGGCTCGTTGCGGGAACGAGTCGCGCGACGCGCCGTCGTCGACGCGCTCCGACCGTCTCGCTTAGCGTCGCGCGCTTCGGTGGCGGGCGCGAGCGAGGATGCTGCAACAGTGGGCGGCGGCGCTGCCGACGCAGGCGGTGCGGTGCTGGCCGTGGGCTCCACCGTCGACGCGACCGTGGTCGATGAAGCACTCGATCCGGTCGCGGCAG
This sequence comes from Casimicrobiaceae bacterium, assembly GCA_035536295.1. GTDB lineage: Bacteria > Pseudomonadota > Gammaproteobacteria > Burkholderiales > Casimicrobiaceae > VBCG01. Next base: position 20,300 of record DATLOI010000122.1, on the reverse strand, counting down.
CGGCCGTTTCTCCCGTTTTCGACGCAGCGCTTGGTGGAGGCACGCCGTCGTTGGGCGCCGTATCTGCGGTGGTCGCTGGCGCCGTTGCGCTCGTCGCAGCCGACTCCAGGTCCGGCTGCGCGGCAGTTGTCGGTTGCGACGCGGGTTCGCGCGTCATCGCTCTGTCGAGAAACAACGACAGTTGCGCCAACGTTTCGGGATGGCGCATCAGGTAAACCGTCGCGGGAACGCCGAGTGCGATCATCAGCAGCAAGACGACAACGGCGGCACGCGCGCGGCGCGGCCGATACACCGGCGGTGCGACCGGAGTGCTCGCATCTTCGTCGGGAAGACGCGCGGCGTCGACGTGCCAGTCGACCGCAGGGTCATCTGTCGCAGCGCCTGGCATTGGATCGGACGGAACTGAATCGGAAGCGGGGGCATCGACCAGTCGCTCGACTTCAAGGGGATGCTCGATGGCAACGGCTTCATCGATGGCGGGCTGATGGACTTCCGCGCGAGACGGCAACACCATCGGCGGCGGTCCCTGTGCGATTGCCGTTTCCGCGGCCGCGGGCCCCGACGCTCGCCACGCACGCGTCAACGCATCGGCCGCCAGCGTAATCGCCGTGGCTTCTCCCGCAACGGCTTCGCTGGCAGATCGTGCTTGCGTGACGGCGGACTTGGTCGCGTCGACGCTTACATCCTGCGCTTCATCGACAGGCATCGCGGCGTCGCAACGATGGCAACGCGCCGCGATTCGCGCATTGACGGCATCGCATTGACGACAAGGCTTGAGGTCCAGCGCCGTCCCGCATTCGTTACAAAAGTTTGCATCCCCGGGATTGCGGCGGGCACAGAACAGGCAGAACCGTGTTTCCATCGCTTACTACGCCTCTGCCGTGTGAGGGCAGGAACGCTCCCCAAAATTAAGGACGAAGGACTTTGGCAGCTGCGTCGCAGAAAAAGTTCGCGACTTTTCGCGCACGGGCAACTGCGTAGGTTACGCCAATGCGGCGGCCAGCGCTCGCACTGCATGCACTGCGACGCGCTTGGTGCCGTCACCGATCTGGTGACGGCAGCTCGTTCCGTCGGCGATGATCAGCGTGTCTTCGGACGCGCTACGCACAGCCGGCAACAGCGACAGCTCGGCCATCCTCAACGAGATGTCGTAATGGCGCACGTCGTAGCCGAACGCTCCGGCCATGCCGCAACAGCTCGATTCGATCGCCGCAACCTCGAGCCCCGGAATGCGCTTCAGCATCATGAGCGTGGGGTCGAACGCGTCGAACGCTTTTTGATGGCAATGGCCGTGGACCAGCGCGCGCTTTTGTGGGAGGGGCGCGAGTTTGGGGCGCGCATGCGCGACCAACCATTCTTCGATCAGAAACGAACGTGCCGCTGCGCGAGTTGCAGACTCGCCCAGTCCCATCACGAGAAATTCGTCACGCATGCCCAGCACGCACGCAGGTTCGAGCCCGACGAGGCTCGCTCCCGCTGCCAGCGGTGCGTCGATCGCTTGCAACAGACGTCGCGCTTCGTGCCTCGCTTCGTCGACGAGGCCCGCTGCCAGGAACGTGCGGCCGCAACACAATGGACGCTTTTCCGCATCGTCGGGGCTCGGTCGCGCGACCGCAACGCGCGCGCCCGATGCCCGCAACACAGCCAGTGCTGCTTGCGCGTTCTCCGGCTCGAAATAGTTGGTGAACGTGTCGGCGAAGAGCAGGACGTTGGGTTGTGCGTCGTCGTGCGCCGCCTCATCGCTACCAAGAAACGTGTCGCGTCGAAAGCGCGGCAGCGAGCGTTGCGGCGCAAGTTTGGCAAAGCGCTTGCCGAGCGCACGGCCACCCGGCAGCCTGCTGTAAGCGTTCGCGATCGCGGACATGCGCGACGCGCGCGGCGCCCAGCGCGGCAATGCCGCAAGCGCGCGCTCCGCCATCGGCAGGCCATGCTCGCGCTGACGTTGGTAGAGCGCCTCGATCTTCATTTTCGCCATGTCGACACCGGTCGGGCATTCACGGCGACAGCCCTTGCAACTCACGCAAAGGTCGAGTGCATCGAGCACTTCCTGCGACCCAAGACCGCCTTCGATTTGTCCCGACAGCGCGAGCCGCAGCGTGTTCGCCCTTCCGCGCGTCAGATGAGTTTCATCGCGCGTGGCGCGAAAGCTCGGGCACATCGTGCCGGCGTCGAACTTGCGGCAATGGCCGTTGTTGTTGCACATCTCGACGGCCTTGGCGAGGCCGTGCGCGCGATCGCCGCCGCTGCCAGGAGCCGACAACGCACCGCTGGCAGGATCGGCGTTCACGTTCCACGCCGACCAATCGAGCGCTGGAACCAGTTCGATGCGCTGATACGTAGGCGGGAAGCGAAACTGCGTCGTATCGTCCATCGGTTTCGCGGCAACGATCTTGCCGGGATTCATGAGGCCATCAGGATCGAACAGCGCCTTCACTTCCTCGAACGCGCGCGTGAGTCGCGGGCCGAACTGCCAGGCAACCCATTCGCTGCGTACCAGGCCGTCGCCGTGCTCGCCGGAGAACGCCCCTTTGTATTCGCGCACCATCGCCGCGGCTTCCTCGGCAATCGCGCGCATTTGCTGCGCGCCTTCGCGGCGCATGTCGAGAATCGGACGCACGTGCAGCGTTCCGACCGACGCGTGCGCGTACCACGTGCCACGCGTGCCGTGCTTCGCGAACACGGCAGTGAGACGATCGACATAATCGGCGAGATGCTCGAGCGGAACTGCGCAATCCTCGATGAAGGAGACCGGCTTTCCGTCGCCGCGCAAGCTCATCATGATGTTGAGGCCCGCTTTGCGCACATCCCAAAGCGCCTTTTGCGGCGCCGGCTCGGTCATGCGTACAACGTGCTCGGGCAATCCCAGCTCGCCCATCAAGTCGACGAGTTGCGAGAGTTGCGCTAGCGCGCGGGATTTGTCGTCGCCTGCAAACTCCACCAACAGAATCGCGCCGGGCTCGCCGACCAGTGCCGCATCGATGACCGGACGAAACAGCGGATTGCCACGCGCGAGATCGATCATTGTGCGATCGACCAACTCGACCGCGGTCGGACCAAGCGTAACGATGTGCTGCGTGCATTCCATCGCGCGATGCAGTGTGGGAAAGCTGACGACACCGAGCACGCGATGGGCAGGGAGTGGCGCGACGTCGAGCACGATCGCGCGCGACCATGCGAGCGTCCCTTCACTGCCGACCAGGAGATGAGCGAGATTCACGCGACCATCGCGCGCGTACGGTCTCTCGCTCTGCGGGTGATAAACATCGAGGTTGTAACCGCCGACACGGCGCAGGACATGGGGCACGCGTTGCGCAATCTCCTCCCGTTCGCGCTCGCCGATGTCGCGCAGCTTATCGACCAGGTCGCGAACGCGCGGCGACGCGTTCATTGCCGATTCGGATTCGAAACGCGCTTCGCTTCCATCACACAGCAACGCATCGATCGCGCGCACGTTGTGCACCATGTTGCCGTAGGCGATCGAGCGCGAGCCGCACGAATTGTTGCCGGCCATGCCGCCGAGCGTCGCTTGCGCCGAGGTGCTGACGTCGACCGGGAACCACACGCCGCGCGGTTTGAGCCATGCGTTCAATTGGTCGAGCACGACACCGGGCTCCACGGTCACCGTGCCTTGGTCCGCGTCGAACCCGACAATCCCGTTGAGATGCTTGCTGTGATCGATGACGAGCGCTGCACCTACGGTCTGCCCACATTGCGAGCTGCCCGCGCCGCGCGGCAGCATCGGCACGCGCAGCGATCTGCAAACGTCGATTGCGGCGCGCACGTCGTCGTGCGAAGCCGGGATCAGGACGCCGACCGGCTCGACCTGATAGATCGAGGCATCCGTGGCGTAGCGGCCGCGCGAGGCCGCGTCGAACAGCACCTCACCTTTCACCGCATCGCGCAGCCTTCGCGCATAGAGCGTTGACCCGCTCTTCATCGACGCCTGGTTGCGCATTCCATCGTGGTACCGTATCACATCGAACGTTGTCCGCGTTGCAACCAGGAGGCTCCTGTGCCGACCAAGTCGATCGATTGCAAATCCCTTGTGCGCCGTAGCGCTTGTCTGCTTCTGCTCGCGCTCGTCGGCGTGCCGCTTACTGCGATAGCTCAGGCATGGCCACAAAAGCCGATCCGATTATTGGTCGGCTTTGCCCCCGGCGGCGGCACCGACATCGTCGCGCGCACGCTCGGCCAGCGCATGTCGGAGCTTTTGGGTCAGACGGTCGTCGTCGAGAATCGCTCCGGCGCGTCGGGAACGATCGCCGCCGACCTCGTCGCCAAATCCCCGCCCGACGGCTACACGCTGCTGATGGGGCATTCGAACTCGAACGCGATCGCGCCGTTTGTGTTGAAGAACGTTGCCTACGATGCAGCGAGCGATTTCACCCCGATCACGTATATCGGCTATGTGCCGAATGTGCTCGTCGTGCATCCGGGCATTCCGGCGCAGTCGGTGCCGCAGCTCGTTGCGCTGTTGAAGGCGAAGCCCGGCGAGTTCACCTACGCCTCGTCGGGCGTGGGAAGCACGCAGCATCTTGCCGGCGCGCTGTTCGCGCAGCTCACCGACGTCAAGATCAATCACATTCCCTACAAGGGCAGCGGACAAGCGATCGTCGACCTGCTCGCGGGCCAGGTGTCGATGAACTTCGACACGATGCCGCCGGTCCTCGAGCACGTCAAAGCAGGCAAGATCAGGGCGCTCGCGATCTCGACGCCGCAGCGGCTTCCGCAGCTTCCCGACGTGCCGACTTTCGCCGAAGTGGGTATTCGCGGCTTCGACGTAACCAACTGGTATTCGGTGATGGGGCCGAAAGGTATGCCCCGCGACGTCGTGCTGAAAATCAACGATGCCGTGCAAAAGTCGATGAGCGATCCCGCGCTGCGCCCGAAGCTCGAGGCGCAAGGCGTGCAGTTCGGCAGCGGCACGCCCGACGAGTTCGCGGCATTCGTCAAGGCCGAGCTCGCCAAGTACGAAAGGCTCGTCAAGGAGCTCAACGTCAAGGCCGATTGACGTGGAAGCGAGCGCGCCGATTGTCGTCTCGCGCGACGGCGCGATCGCAACGGTCGTGCTCAATCGGCCGCAGAAGCTCAACGCGCTCACGCGTGCGATGTGGGCCTCACTGGGTGATGCGATCGAGAAGCTGTCTTCCGATGACGATGTTCGTTGCATCATCCTGCGCGGCGCCGGCGAGAAAGCGTTCTCGCCAGGCAACGACATCGGCGAATTCGAGCGCGAGCGTTCCAACAAGGCGCAGGCGATCGAATACGGCAAGGCGATGCACACCACTGCCGACGCGCTGTGGCGCTGCCGACATCCGCTGATTGCGCAGATCCACGGCGTTTGCGTGGGCGGCGGGTTGGAGATCGCTGCGTTATGCGATCTTCGCATTTGCGGCCAATCGAGTCGCTTCGGCGCGCCGATCAAGAATCTCGGCCTGGTGATGGCGTACGCGGAAATGACGCCGCTGGTTCAATTGGTCGGCGCTTCGATTGCGCTCGAAATTCTGCTCGAAGGCCGTATTGTCGATGCTCACGAGGCGAAAGACAAAGGACTTGTCACGCGTGTCGTCGCGGATGCGGAAGTCGCGAATGAAGCACGCGCGACCGCGCAACGCATCGCGGAAGGCGCGCCGCTCGCCGCACGCTGGCACAAGAAGTTCGCGCGGCGTTTGGCAGAAGGCCGGCCGCTGACCGATGCCGAGCGCGACGAATGCTTCGACTGCTTCGATACCGAGGATTTCCGTCGCGGGTACGCGGCGTTCATTGCAAAACGCAAACCCGAATTCGTCGGCCGATGATGTGACTGCATTGGAACGCAAATCGGGTCCGCTCGCCGGAATGCGCGTGCTCGAGCTCGCGCAGATCATGGCGGGGCCGACGGCGGGAATGATGCTCGCGGACATGGGCGCCGACGTCATCAAGGTCGAGAAGCTTCCCGGTGGCGACGATGCGCGTAGTTATGCGGAACCGCGCGTCAATGGCGTGTCCGCACCGTTTCTCGTGATGAATCGCAACAAGCGCGGCATCGCGCTGAACCTGAAGCATCCGCAAGGACGCGATGTGCTCTTGCGCATGGTGCGCGACGTCGACGTGCTGACCGAGAACTATCGGCGCGGCACGCTGGAAAAGCTGGGCTTGGCTTACGACGTGCTTGCAAGAATCAATCCGGGTCTCGTTTATTGCGCCGTGTCGGGCTACGGGCGTGACGGACCGCTGGGCGACAAGGGCGGATTCGATCTCATCGCGCAAGGCTTCGCGGGGTTGATGTCGATCACCGGCGAGCCCGGGGGTCCACCTGCGAAAACCGGCAATTCGGTCGCGGACATCAACGGCGGAATCCTTGCGGTGACCGGCATTCTCGCTGCGTACGCGCACAAGTTGAACACCGGTCAGGGACAAGTCGTCGACACGTCGCTGATGGAAGCGGCGCTGCAGCAAACGTTTTGGCATGCGGCGATCTACTTCGCGACCGGTGAGTCGCCGACTGCAACGGGATCCGCGCACGTGCTGACTGCGCCCTACCAGGCGTTTCGTGCAAGCGATGGCTGGCTCAACATAGGCGGCGCCAATCAGGCGAACTGGGAGCGCATCGCCGAAGTGCTCGGGCACCCGCAGTGGCGTGACGATGCACGCTTTCGCAGCAACGAAAATCGGATGGCGAATCTCGCTGCATTGACCGATGCCATGAATGCTGTGCTTGCAACGAGAACCAAAGCCGAATGGATCGAGCGCTTCGATGCAGCAGGCGTGCCGGTGGGTCCCGTGCATTCAATCGGGGAAGCCCTTACGCACCCGCAAACACTTGCACGCGGCATGGTCGTCGATCTAGTGCATCCGCAAGCGGGAGCGACGCAAGCGCTCGGTTGCCCGGTCCACTTCTCGAAAACGCCGACGTCGGTCACGCGACCGGCGCCATTGCTCGGGGAGCACACCCGCGAAGTGCTGGCGGAATTCGGCTATCGTGACGATGCGATCGACGAGTTGATCGCCGCTGGTGCGGTGGCAACTGCGTAGTTTATGTAAGGTTTGTCTCGCCTGTTGCGACGTACAACGAACAGTCGGGAGATTCGATGGAAACCGTCGCGCCCGAATCGGCGCCGATGCTGTACCGCCGTCATGCATTGACCGTGCGTGTCGCGCATTGGGTGAACGTCTTCGCGCTGACGATTCTCCTGATGAGCGGGCTCAATATTTTCGACGCCTATCCCGAGCTGCACTGGGGGCGCTCGTCGTACAGCGGCCGCGAGGCGTGGGTCACGATCGGCGCCGAGCGCGACGTCAACGGCAAAGCGCGCGGTGTCACGCGCGTTTTCGGTCACGCGTTCGACACAACGGGCTGGCTCGGCATCGCGCGCGGTCCGTCGGGCGAGATGGAGGCGCGTGCGTTTCCGTCGTGGCTGACGATTCCCGATTCGCGCTGGCTCGCGCTAGCACGCTCGTGGCATTTCCTGTTTGCGTGGATTTTCCTGGTGAATGGCGCGTTGTATGTCGCTTATTCAATAGGCTCGCGTCATCTTGCACGCGACCTGGTGCCGGACTCCCGCGATCTGCGCTCGATCGGCGCATCGATCATCGACCATCTGCGCTTTCGACATCCCACCGGCGAGGCGGCAAAGCGCTACAACGTGCTGCAGAAGTTCGCCTATCTCGCGATGATTCTCGTCGTGCTGCCGTTGATGATCGCCACCGGGCTTGGCATGTCGCCCTGGGTCAACGCCTTCGCGCCAGGATGGGTCGACGTCTTCGGCGGCCGGCAATCGGCGCGAACGATTCATTTCATCTGCGCATGGCTCATTGTCGCGTTCGTCGTCATCCACGTTTTCGAAGTGATCATAAGCGGATTCTGGAACAACGTCCGCTCGATGATCACCGGTCGCTATCGCGTACCCAAGGCCCATGAAACCTGATACCTCACGACGCCGCCGTTTCCTGCAGCGCACGTTGCTCGCGGCCGGTGCGCCGGTTCTGTCGGCGTGTCAGCGAGTCTCGGAAACCGAGTGGTTCGGCCGCGTAATCGCCGCGAGCGAATCGCTGTCACGCAGCGTGTCGACGACGATCGGACGCCATGCGATGGCGCAGGAATTCACGCCCGCGGACCTTTCGCCAACCTTCCGCAGCAATGGCACTGCGGAGCCTGACACCGATGCGTATCGCGCGTTGATGAAAGGCGAGTTCGTAAGCTACGCACTCGAAGTCGGCGGACTGGTCACCGCACCACGCAAGTTTACATTGGCGGAGTTGCGCGCCCTTCCCTCGCGTACGCAGATCACTCGCCACGATTGCGTCGAAGGTTGGAGTGCGATCGGCAAATGGAAAGGCGCGCGGCTGTCGGCTTTACTGGATGCGGTCGGCACGAGCCCCGATGCGCGCTACATCGTCTTCCATTGCGCCGACCCGATGGAAGACGACGGAACGGGCTTCTATTACGAGAGCATCGACGTCGACGATGCGCGCCACGAGCAGACGATCCTCGCCTACGAACTGAACGACGCGCCGCTGCCCGTCAAGAATGGTGCGCCGTTGCGGCTTCGCGTCGAGCGACAGCTAGGCTACAAACACGCGAAATATCTGATGCGCATCGAGCTCGTGCAAAGCTTCGCGAGCATCCGAGGCGGCAAGGGCGGGTACTGGGAGGATCAGGGCTATCAGTGGTTCGCCGGGATCTGAGGCGCATTGCATCCTGGCGCATTTGGCGAATATTCGCCATTCGATTGCGGTGCGGCTCGTCGGGGATTACAGTGGGCTCGCACGCTGATCGATGCGCTCCGCTATCGAAGTGCGCATCGATCGCGCTCCAGCGGGGGTCGTCATGCGCACTCGAATCGCAGCGATGTTTCTGGCGATCGCGATGGGTTCAGCCGCCATTCAGGCTGCGGCAACGATCGCGAACTATTCAGACTGGTGGTGGAACGAGCAGCAGTCCGGCCACGGCTTGAACATCGGCCAGCAAGGCAACGTCCTGTTCGTGTCGTGGTTCACGTACGACGAAACCGGCGCCGGCATGTGGTTGACGATGACGGCACCGTTGAATGGCAGCACGGCAAGCGGCGATTGGATTCGCTCGACCGGTCCCGCGCTTGGTACGACATTCGATCCTTCCCGCGTCGCGCGGAACAGCGTCGGCAGCGGAACGCTCACGTTTTCGAGCTTGCACAACGCGTCGCTTGTGTGGACGGTAAGCGGGCGCACGGGAACGGTAGCCTTGTCGCGCCTGACGTGGGCCTCCGCGCTGCCGGCCGGCGGCGTGCACTCAGGACGCATGCGGCTCGAGGTCAAGGTGTGCGAAGGTGGCGTCAACCTCAATCTGCCGATCACCTCGACTTACACGCTGGCTGGCAACGCGCTCACCATCGTTGACGACCAGCGCGCTACCGGCACGCGCGTTTGCACGATGCAGGGAACCCTCGCGCCAAGCGGGAGTTATTTCAAGGTCGAGAATGGAACCTATACGTGCATCGCGAATGCGTCGAGCGGAACGTGGACAGGCACCCTGCTAGTGCGGCCGCCCTTCATCATTCGCGACGAAGTGCTGCTGATCAACGGATCGACCTGCGAATATCACCAAACGACAGTGACGGGGCCATCGGCGCTACAGCAGTGAGTTGGTTCGCGCGGCAGAAGCAACTCTGCCGCGCGCGAGCTTCAATATCGTGCGTTCCCCGGGGTTCTTGGAAACGGGATCACATCGCGCACGTTCGACAGTCCTGTGACGTACGCGACCGTGCGCTCGAACCCAAGCCCGAAGCCGGCATGCGGCACCGTGCCGTAGCGACGCAGATCGCGATACCAGCCGTAGTGATTCTTGTCGAATCGGAAGTCCGCCATGCGTGAGTCGAGAGCATCGAGCCGCTCTTCGCGCTGACTGCCGCCGATGATTTCCCCGATTCCCGGTGCCAGCACATCCATCGCCGCGACCGTGCGGCCGTCGTCGTTGAGGCGCATGTAGAACGCCTTGATCTCCTTCGGATAGTTCATCACCACCACGGGCCGCTTCGCGTGCGTCTCGGCGAGATAACGCTCGTGCTCCGATTGCAGATCGATCCCCCAGCGCACGGGAAACTCGAACTTCTGTTTCGCACGTGACAGCACGTCGATCGCTTCTGCGTAATCCATGCGCACGAACTCGGCGTCGACGATGCCTTGCAGCTTCGCGATGATTCCCTTTTCGATGCGCTCGTCGAAAAACGCCATGTCGTCGGCGCGCCCTTCAAGCACTGTCTTGAACACGTGCCGCAACAACGCCTCGGCAAGGTCGGCGTTATCGGAGAGATCCGCGAACGCGATCTCTGGCTCGATCATCCAGAACTCGGCCAGATGCCGGCTCGTGTTCGAGTTTTCGGCGCGAAACGTCGGCCCGAACGTGTAGACCTTCGACAACGCTAAACAATAGGCCTCGACGTTGAGTTGCCCCGACACCGTCAGGAATGCTTCACGACCGAAAAAGTCTTGCGCGAAATCGACTTTCCCTTCCGTGGTGCGAGGCAGGTTGGCAAGATCGAGCGTGGAGACGCGAAACAGCTCGCCCGCGCCTTCTGCATCCGACGTCGTGATGATCGGAGTATTGATCCACAGAAATCCACGCGCATCGAAGAACTCATGAATCGAACGCGCGATCGTATGGCGCACGCGCGTCACTGCGCCGATGACGTTCGTGCGCGGACGCAAATGCGCGACCTCGCGCAGGAATTCCATCGTGTGCGGCTTCGGCTGGATCGGATACGAGTCGGGATCGTCGACCCAGCCGACGATCTCGAGCGACTCGGCCTGCATTTCGAACGGCTGGCCCTTGGCGGGTGAAGGCACGATGCGCCCGGTTGCTTCGACGGCGCAACCTGCCGTGACACGCAAGACCTCGCCCGCATAGTTGCCGAGCGCGCTGGGCACGACCACCTGAACCGGATGAAAGCCGGAGCCGTCCGACACTGCGATAAACGAAATCCCCGCCTTGGAATCGCGCCGGGTGCGCACCCAGCCCTTGACGGTGACGCTTCGATCGGACGGCGCACGCCCGCCCAATATGTCCGCACATCGCAGGGAAATCGCCGTCGATTCCATTGATTGGCCAAATGACTTCGAAGGGGCGCTATTCTAATCGCCGCATTTTGGAACAAGACTTCTCATGCTCGACTCGCAAGCCTCCCCCCGTGCCATCGTCGCCGCGCTCGACGAGTATGTGATCGGTCAGGAAGAGGCAAAGCGCATCGTCGCCGTCGCCGTGTACGCGCACTTTCGCAAGGTCGCACGTACTCGCGGGACCGGCGCTCCGATCACCAAGAGCAACGTGCTTCTGATCGGCCCGTCGGGAACCGGCAAGACGCTGCTGTGCGAGACGCTGGCGAAGGTCCTCGATGTTCCGTTCGCAACCGCCGAAGCAACCTCGATCGCGCAAGCGCGCTTCGTCAACGACGAGATCGATGCGATTCTGGAGCGCCTGATCGAGCGGGCGGGCGGCGACCTCGAGCGCGCCGGACGCGGCATCGTGTTCATCGACGAGATCGACAAGCTGAAGGCTCCCGCGGGGCAGCCGCGCAGTGTGTCCGGCGAGAGCGTGCAGCACGCGCTTTTGAAAATCATGGAAGGCGCGCAAGTCAAGCTCGACAACGGACGCTATCTCGACACGACGCACATGCTGTTCATTTGCGGCGGGGCGTTCGTGGGTCTCGACGAAATTCGCTCGCTTTCGCACAACTACGGCTTCATCGCGACGATGCGGGGCGAGAATCAGAAAATCCTCGATCGGCTGAACGCGCGCGTGAAGCCGACCGATCTTTTCACGTTCGGGTTGATCCCCGAGTTCACCGGGCGCCTGCCGATCATCGCGCGCTTTTCCGAGCTCGATCGCGACAAGCTCGTGCGCATCATGACCGAGCCGAAGGATTCGATTCACGCGCAGATGCGCGAGATTTTCGCCAACGAAAGCGTCGAGCTCGTGGTCGCGCGGCGCGTGTTCGAGCAAATCGCGGATCTCGCACTCGAATACAAGACGGGCGCGCGCAGCCTGCGCGGGATTTTCGAAGAGCTCGTCACACCAGTGCTGTTCGTCGTCCCGGACGATCGCACCATCGAGCGCGTCGAGATCGATTCGCTGTTCGCCGAGCCGCGCTTGGTGCGACGAGCGGCTCGATCCGCCGACTAGTGCGAAGTCGGATCGCTATCGGCCACTTGCATCAGCACCGGCGCGTGATCGCTGGTGCCGATCTCGGAGAGCACCTCGCAGCTCGTCACGCGCTGCGCGATCGTGCGTGAAGCCAGCACGTAATCGATGCGCCAGCCGATGTTGCGCTGACGCAGATTGCGCCACGGCGCCCACCAGGTGAACATCCGATCATTGTCGGGATGAACTTGCCGCTGCACGTCGACGAGACGCTCGAGCATCGCATCGAGTAGCGCGCGCTCTTCGGACCGCTGGCCGATGACTCCCGCCTTGCGCTCGCGCGGATGCACATCGATGTCGGTGTGCGCAATGTTGATGTCACCGCACAACACGAGCTGCAAGCCTTGTTCGTGCACGCTTCGCGTCCACGTGACGAGTCGCTCCAGAAACGCGAGCTTCGCGGCGTAGTCCTTGCCTCCATTCGGAACATAGACCGAGGCCAATACGAGATTCCCGATGCGCGCTTGCACGATGCGTGTTTCCATGTCGAACTCGGGATGCGAGAACGTCGGCCCCGCGTCGAACGCGTCGTTTTTCACGTGCAGGGACACGCCCGAGTAGCCCTTGTGGCCGTGCCAGTACGTCGTGTACTCGGCGAGATTGCAGCGCTCCGGAATCTGCGCCGGTTCCGCTTTCAATTCCTGCAGGCACACAACGTCCGGTGAATCGCGCGCGAGCCAGTCGCATAGCTGTGTCTCGCGCGCGCGTATGCCGTTGACGTTCCAGGTGGCGATTTTCAACGCCGCACTCCGATTTCAGCCGGGAAATTGCACGACCGGTCCCGACGGCACGGCTCCGGGAGGCAGGAATATCGGTGCGCGTTCGCCGACCGGCCCGAGCGATTTGATGAACACGTAGAGCGCGCGCAAATCCGCGTCGGTCATCGCCCGCATATTGAACCATGGCATCGGAGGACGCGTTTCGAGCGTCCTGGCGTATTTCATCCACTGCGCTTGCGTCATGCCCGCCACCAGCATCCGAAGATTGGAGGGGTACGTCGTTCCCCAACCCCCGCGGTAGCCCAGCCGATCGCCGAGCAGCCATTCACGCTCAGGCACCTTGCCGCCCTTCTCTGCATAACCGGCCGTATGGCAGTCGTTGCATCCGCCGATCTTGGCGATGTAGCGGCCGCGCGCGATCGAGCTTGCATTCGGCGCATCTGCGGCGTAAACCGCATGGCTAATGCCGACGGCGGCTGCAATGACCGCCACCCAACCAAGTCCTTGTGATTTCACTTCCCCTCCCAGTCGAATGAACAGTCATTGTCGTGCCTTGGAGGCGAGCGCTGGATTGCGCGATTAACCAGGCGCCGGGCACGAAACTCGCATCATCGACAGACCGCAACGCGACCAAGCTTTCAAGCGTCCCTGCCTCGATGTCGTTCTACGCGGAAGCGACCGGTGCATCATCGACGTCCCTCGGCCTTGGGATGCTGTCGTCGCTCGACGTGGGCCGGGCGTATCGCGAGTTTTTCGCGCTGGTGCACGCCACGTCCGATGATCACCGCAACGAGGCCTACGCGATCCGGCACGCGGTCTACTGCGCCGAGCTGGGGTTCGAGTCACCGCGCTCGGAAGGCCTCGAACGAGACAGCTTCGACGCGCGCGCCGAACATCTGCTGCTCGGCAGTGTCGCGCAATCGCGTTTCGTCGCCTGCGCGCGGCTGATCCTTGCTGCGGGCGGGGCCGACGAGGAGCCGTTCCCGATCGAGACCCTGTGCGGTCCGACGCTGGGTGCGCGCTGGTCCAATCTAAGGCGAGGCCACCGCGTAGCGGAGCTTTCGCGTGTCGCGGTCGTCGCCGATTTTCGCCGACGCAAAGGCGAGGAGCTGCGCGATTTCACGCTCGGCGAGGCGGATTTCGGTACGGTGAGTCGGCCGCGCTTTCCGTATATTCCCGTAGCGCTGTGCCTTGGCGCAGTGGCCCTGGCTCGGCGCATCGACGTCGACACGATCGTCGTATTGACCGAAGCGAAGATCGCGACCCATCTCGCGCGGCTCGGCATTCACCTGACGCAGATCGGCGGACCTGTACACCATCACGGCACCCGCGTGCCGGCGATGCTGAGCGTCGGCGACGTCATCGCGAGCATGCGCTCGTTCATGGCGCCGCTTTACCGCGCGATCGAAAGCGACCTGGATTCCCCGCGGCACGATAGCCAAACTGGCTGAAATAGCCATTCGCGCTGCAAGCCGATCGTCGCCGCCGCACTCGAGCTGCACCTCGTCAAGCGTGCAACTCGAGCGGACGACGATTAGCTTGCGTCTATTTCACCGCGAAGCAATAGAACAGACCATCACCGCCGGTGCCGCGAATCGATTCGGGATCGCAGCCGCGCGTCGGGTGCGCCGAATTCCACGAAACCGCCCACGCTGCGCTGTCGAGCGGACCCGCGCGATCGTGGTGGCCGGTCATCGCCGAGCCGTCTTTGCCATCCTTCGTCCAGTTGGCGCAGGTCATGTCGAAGAATGGCGTGCCGGGAAACGCGGTGCCATCGGGGCGCGAGCCGGTGAGAATGTCATGCTTGTTCGGTTTCTCGGTGCGGCCGTTCACCAGCTGCCCACGCTCATCCACCGCGGTTTGCTTGGTCAAGTTGTTCGTCGCCGAGTGAAGATGGTCGACGCTGGTTGCAATGACATCGCCCTTGAAGTTCTGCCACGGGCCCGAGCCGATCCGATCGCGGGCATTCACGAACTTCGGGTCGTTCAACGCGGGCGCCTGTGTGCTGAGATAAGCGCGCCATTCGCGGCTGCCGGCGCCGGCTGCCTTCGCGAGTGAAGCGCAATGCTGATCGGCGCCTTCGACTCCGCCGAGGTTGGCGCCCTTGCCGGGGCCCACACTCGTCACAAAAAACGTCATGTTGCTGGCACCGGGTTGCGACATCATCATCGGCGCGCAGCCGGCAAGCAAGGTGGCGGCCGCAGCAGCGAGTGAAGCGTTACGAGCGAGCATTCCTTTCCTCCTTTTTGGATTCACTGTTTTTGCATACGCACTGCACGGACGCGGACCTCCTCACCAACGGTTCGCAGCCGCGCTCAATGCCGGCCCAATGGTAACAGCGCTTCTGAAAGCTATTCCATCGTACGCGCGCGAATTTGCGCGAGCGTCAGCGTTCCCACTCGCACACCAAGTTCATCGACGACTGCCAGCGCATCCACGTGCGCCGACAGCATGGTCGAAAGCGCATCGCGTAGGCTCGCCTCGGCGAGAATCGCTTGCTTAGCGGCTAGCATTTCGAAGTCCATCGCCGAGCGCACATCGCTCAACGCAAGCCGCTTCAGCGCGCGATCGGCACCGACGAACGCTTCCACAAAAGGCGTTGCCGGGGCCGCGAGAATGCGCTCCGGCGTGTCGTACTGGACCAGCGCGCCTTCGTCGAGAATGGCGATGCGATCTCCCATGCGAATGGCTTCATCGATGTCGTGCGTGACGAACACGATCGTTTTTTTCAAGTCGCGCAGGATTCGCAGGAACTCATCCTGCAGTCGCCCGCGAGTGATCGGATCGATCGCGCCGAACGGCTCGTCCATGAGCATCACCGGCGGATCGGCGGCGAGCGCGCGCGCAACGCCGATGCGCTGTTTCTGACCACCCGACAGCTGGCGCGGAAAGCGGTCGCGAAAAACGCTGGGACTCATGCCGACGAGCCCCAACAATTCGTCGACACGCGCATCGACACGTTGTGCGTCCCAGCCCAACAGGCGCGGCACCGTGGCGATGTTCTCTGCAATCGACCAGTGCGGAAAGAGGCCGATCTGTTGGATCACGTAACCGATGCTGCGGCGAAGCTCCACGGGATCGACTGTCATGATGTCGCGACCGGCCACGGTGACGCGCCCCGCGTCGGGATCGATCATTCGATTGACGATGCGCATCGTCGTTGTCTTGCCGCACCCCGACGGGCCGATTAAAACGCACACCTCGCCCTCGGGAATCGTCAACGTTAAATGGTCGACGGCCGGATGCGCAGCACCCGGAAACTGTTTGGACAGATCGACAATCTCGATCACGATGTAGCTCGCCGCGCGCGCAAACCGCGCGGCGTGAACGCACGCTGCAGCCAGCCGAACAACTGATCGGTACCGATCGACAGCAGCGTCGCTGGAATCGCACCGACCAGAAGCTGCGGCATTGCCATCATCGCGATTCCGGTCGTGATGAATTCGCCGAGACCGCCGCCACCGATATATGCCGCGAGCACTGCACCGGACACTACTTGCACCGCGGCAATGCGAATACCCGCGAAGATCACCGGCAGCGCGAGCGGCAGTTCCACTTTGCGCACGATTTCTCCGCGCGTCAAACCCATGCCGCGCGCGGCGTCGATGACTTCGAAATCGACTTGCCGAATCGCGGTCAGCGTGTTGATGAGAATGGGTGGCAACGCAAGCAGCGTCAGCGCGAATAATGACGGTCTGAATCCCGTACCCAATAGCGGCATCACCAGCGCGAGCACCGCAAGCGAGGGAAGCGTGCGTCCGACGTTCGCGGCGTTCACTGCGATGACGGCCGCGTGGCGCGAGTGCGCAGCTTTCACGCCCATGGGAATTGCGATGACGATCGCAATGGCGAGCGCCGAGCCGGACAGCGCGATATGTGTCCACAGCGCGTTGAAGAAGCGACCTGGATTGGCGACGATGAATTGCCAGGCTTCGATCAACAACATGGGCTTTTGCGGAGCTCGCTCTTAAAACGCCGCATCGGCTCTAGGCCGCGCGACGACGCGCAACGCGTTCAACGGTGGCGAGCAGTGTGTCTGCCACGATCGCCAAAGCGCATGCGGTGAGCGCGCCTACCCAGATCTTCGGTGCGTGGTCGGTCGCGATTCCGCTGAAGATCAGCGTTCCAAGACCGCCCGCGTTGACATAAGCCGCGACGACCGCGACGCTGATGACCGTCACAGTCGCGATTCGCAAGCCTGCGACGATCACCGGCAGTGCGAGTGGCAACTCGATGCGTAAAAGAATCTCGCGTGCGCTCATGCCCATTCCACGCGCAGCATCGACCACTTCTGCGGGAACTTCGCGAATCCCGATCGCAACATTGCGGATCAGGATCATGAGCGAGAACGCAACCATGCAGATGATCGCGTTGCCCCTGCCAAGGCCGACCACCGGGATCAACAGCGCGAGAAATGCGAGTGTCGGAATCGTGTACAGAAAGCCGGAGAGCGCGATTGACCAGCGGAATACGCGCTCGCGCCGTGCCGCCCAGATTCCGACCGCAAGTGAAATAGCGAACGCAATGACCAAAGAAGTGAAAGCGATGACGATGTGTTGCCAGAGCGCGACGATCACCTGATCCCAATTGTTGACAAGCCACTTCATCGTGCGAGCATATCCAGCGAGTCGATGGCACCGCCCTCGACGAACTCGGCGATCGATTCGACGTCGGGGCCGAGCGGGCGATCACCCTCGAGCGTTGAAACACGCTCGCGCACGGCCTCGTAGACGCGCAGCGCACCGCGCCCAAGCGATGTCAGCGGGGTACCGCGCAAATCGATGGCCTGAGCCCCCGACAAGAGTTCGATTGCAGCAAGGCGATGAAGATGAGGAAGCATCGCGGCCGTCTTCGCGACGACATTGGGCGCCATCGGCGCATGGTCCTCGACTGACTCGGACACAGGTAGGCTATCGAGGGATGCCGGGTTCGCAAGATGACGAATCGCATTCCACAACGCGCTCGACGTCTTTTGCAATGTCGCGAATCCCGAGTGCTCGGGACCGCGGGTCGTAAGCTGCAGCGGAAGACCCGAAAGCGCGGGCGAATAAAGCTTCTGGCAGCGCATCACGGAATTCCAGGCGATGTGCGCGAGCGCGAGGCCGAGCGAGTCGAACGCAAGCGCGAGTCCAGTAATATGAAAGTTGCCGTTCGACAGCATCTCGGCGGATTCCACGAGCACGAGCGGGCTATCCGCGGCGCTGTTCAATTCGAGCTCGACGTCGTCGCGCGCCCGATGTAGCGCAGCCAGTGCTGCTCCATGCACCTGCGATACGCAACGAAACGACAGCGGATCCTGCACGCGTCGCGCGGCACCCGCGTGCCACAACTCGCTCCCGGCGAGAAGCTGCGACAAATGCGCCGCGATCTCGCATTGGCCCTGTGCCGGGCGCGCAGACTGGGCGCGCGCATCGAGCGGCCCCACGTTCGCTCGAAAGCCTTCGAACGAGAGCGCTGCGGCGACATCGAACGCGACCAGCGCTGCAGCAACATCGATTAACGTCAGCGCTGCATGTCCGACCGTGGCAGCGTTGCTGCTGATCAGCGCGATTCCGTCTTTCGCGGCCAGGTCGATTGGCGCCAAGCCTGCCAGCGCGAGTGCGTCAGCGCCGCTTAACACGGCGCTCTCAAATTCGGCCTTGCCCAATCCGAGCAACGGCAGCGCAAGATGCGACAGCGCCGGAAGATCGGCAACACCGATCGATCCCTGACCCGGCACCACCGGATGCACGCCCGCGTTCAGCATTGCGACGAGGGCATCGAGCACGGCTGGCGATACGCCAGATCCTCCGACTGCCATGCCCGCTGCCCGCGCGAACATCATCGCGCGCACCACGTCGGTGGCAAACGGCGGTCCGACCCCCACCGCGCGTGCTTGCACGGCGCGCACTTGATACGCCGCGCGGTCACCGACGCCGATTGGTTTACCCGTGTTGGCGCCAAGTGCAGTGGTCACGCCATAGATCGGCGTCTCGGATTGCGCGAGACGGTCGACGACCGCGCGCGCCGCAACAACCCTCGCGCGCGACTCCGTTGCGAGCGCAACCTCCACACCCTCACGGGCGACCTTCGCAACGTCCGCGAGCGTGACGCCGCGACCGGTCAGCGTGACCGTCGCCATGCCGGTGGCTTACTTGACGATACCCTTTGACTTCAAATACGCGCGCGCGACGTCCTTCGGCTCTTCTTTTTGACCGTCGACTTTGAAATTCATTTCCGCCATCGCCGATTCGCTCAGCGCCGCGCTCACCTGATTCAGCACGTCGGTCATCTTCGGATTCGCGTCGAGGGTTTCCTTGCGCACGACGGGCACGACGTAATAAGGCGGCCACAAATTCTTGTCATCCTTGAGCCGCTTCAACTTGAGCGCGCTGATCATTCCATCGGTCGAATAGCCGTTGACGACATCGATCTGCTTGTTCGCGAGTGCCTGATAGCGCAAACCAATCGCCATTTGCAAGTCTTCCTTGAACTCGATGCCGTATTTCGCCTTGAGCCCCGGCAACCCATCCTTGCGATCGCGAAATTCGGGCCCGGCGCCAAGCCTCAACTCTTTCGACACTTTCGCAAGATCGCTCAACGTTTCGAGCTTGTACTGCGCCGCCGTCTCGGGTCGCACCACCATGTCGTAGCTGTTATTGACCGGCGCTTCGTTCAGCAGCACGAGACCTTTGCTCGCGTATTCGGCCTTGACTTTGTCGTAGACGCCCTTGCGATCGGTCATCGGCTCGCCTTTGAGAACGGCGAGCAGCATCGTTCCCGTGTACTCGGGGTACATATCGATCTGCTTCTCCTCGAGCGCCTTGTGCGCAATCAGCGTGCCGCCTAAGTTGACCTTGCGCTCGACCTTGATGCCGGCGGCTTCCAGCGCCTGTGCATAAAGCTCTGCGAGAATGAATTGCTCGGTGAAGTTTTTCGAGCCGACCTTGACTTGTGCGAGCGCACCCGGCGCCGCGAGGACGAGGACGGCCAGGCAAGCCAGCAGGAACCGGGGCGCACGCATCGAAGTCTCCAGACGTTGTGTATCGGCGCTGTTTACAGACGCTTACTTCAGTTGACCGCGAATCTCGCCGTTCGGATTCGCTGCGCTGTGCACGTTCACATACAGGTCACCCGCCTTGAAGCGCGCCATTTGCTCCGCAGTGAGCTTCGCACCTGCCGGAACCTTGTAGTTGTCGCCTTCCTTGGTCAGCGGAACGATCACCGGACCGTTCTGGCCGGCGGCGCCGACGTGGATATGCGCTGCCGTGCTCGTGACTCCCATGGTGCTGATGCTGCCCGATACGGCACCGTCGTCGGTAATCGTAATGGTTCCGCTACCGCTTGCCGATGTCTTCACCGGCGGAACCTCACTGTCGCCCGACAATGTCACCTTGACATCCCGCGCGAACGCCGAGCCCACACCCAGCACGGCAAGCGACAAGGCA
>DATLOI010000121.1:0-19191 GCA_035536295.1 Casimicrobiaceae bacterium | reverse complement strand
TGCCGAAGAAGAACCCGCCGCCGGCCAACTGATGGCGACGTTGGCGCCACGCCCATATCAACACACCGATCGCATCACGTATGCGTTCGCGAAGCAGCACGGCGTCCTTCCGGTCGGCTACGAAGGCGAAGCAGTGCTCGTACTGGTGCGTCCTGATGCAAGCGTCGATGGGCTTGCCGAATTGCGTCGTGTCTTGAATCGCTCGTTGATTACGCGGTCAGTGGATGCCGAACGCTTCGCGAGCGAGCTTTCGCGAGCCTATACACCGGGCGGTGCCGCCGCAGCGATCAGTGAAGAGATCGTTCGCGAAGGCGATTTGAAGCGCTTGTTGCAAGAGCTTCCTGTGACGTCGGACCTGCTGGCCGACGAAGCGCAGGCGCCGGTCATTCGCATGATCAACGCGCTATTGCTACAGGCTTTGAAGGAGCGCGCGTCCGATTTGCATTTCGAGCCTTACGAAACGCGTTCGGTCGTACGTTTTCGAGTCGACGGCGTTTTGCGTGACGTGATCGAGCCGCCGCGCGCATTGCACGCTGCGCTGGTGTCGCGTCTGAAGATCATGTCGAGTCTCGACATTGCCGAGAAGCGTTTGCCTCAGGATGGTCGCTTCGCCGTGCGGCTCGGCGGTCGCAGCGTCGATGTGCGGGTGTCGACTTTGCCCACCGGGCCGGGCGAGCGCGTGGTTCTGCGCCTGCTCGATCAGGATTCAGCGCGCCTCGATCTGGCGGCGCTAGGCATGAACGAAGCAACGCTCGCGGCGATCGATCGGCTCATTCGCGAGCCGCACGGCATCCTGCTCGTCACCGGACCGACCGGGTCGGGGAAGACGACGACTTTGTATGCAGCGCTGTCGCGGTTGCCGCGCGGCAGCGTCAACATGATGACTGTTGAAGATCCGATCGAATACGCGCTCGACGGTGTCGCACAGGTGCAGGTGAATCCGCGCATCGATCTCACCTTCGCGCGCGCACTGCGCTCGATACTGCGGCAGGACCCCGATGTCGTAATGATCGGCGAGATTCGCGATCTCGAGACCGCGCAGATCGCAGTGCAGGCCTCTCTCACCGGCCACCTCGTTCTCGCGACGTTGCATACCAACGACGCCGCGAGTGCGGTGACGCGACTCGCCGATATGGGAGTCGAGCCGTATCTGCTGGCGTCGAGCCTGCTCGGCGTTCTCGCGCAACGGCTGGTGCGAACGCTGTGTCCGCAGTGCCGACGCGAAGTTCCCGCCGCTAACGCCGAAGCGGAGCTGCTTTCTCGAATGGGGATCCCGGCGATGCGATCGTTGTTCGCGCCCGTGGGTTGCGACGCGTGCAATGCAACCGGGTATCGCGGTCGTACCGGTGTATACGAATTGATCATCGCCGATGACGCGTTTCGACGTGCGATTCACGATCGTGCTTCGGAAGCCGTCTTGCGCGATGCGGCACGTCATGCCGGAATGGCAAGCTTGCGCGACGACGGCGCACGCTGGCTTGCGAACGGTACGACGTCGCTTGCCGAGCTCGTGCGCGTGACGCGCGATTAGTCGGTGGTCGCGATGACGGCGTTTCGCTACGAAGCCGTCGATGCCGACGGCAAGCTGACGCGCGGGTCGCTCCAGGCCGCATCACCGCGCAGCGCGCGCGATTCGCTGCGCGCACAAGGGCTCACGCCGACGAACATCGTCGAGACGCGCGCCGCGCTCGATTTCGTTGCGATGACGCGTTTGTCCGCGGCGGAGGTCGCGTCGTTCACGCGGCAATGGTCCACGCTCGCGCAGAGCGGAATGCCGCTCGATCAGGCATTGTTGGCGGTGGCGGAGCAAGCCGATTCGACTCGCGTTGCACGACTCGTCGATGCGCTGCGTCGGCAGGTCGAATCCGGCGAATCGCTCGCGCAAGCGCTCGGACGTTTTCCGCGCACATTCACGCCGTTGTATAGGGGGCTGGTGGCAGCGGGGACCGAAAGCGGGGCGCTGCCAAGCGTGCTGTCACGCCTCGCCGATTACCTCGAAGCGCGGCAGGCATTGCGACAGCGCGTCGGCGTCGCGCTGATTTATCCGATGCTGGTGACCGTCGTCGCGTTGTCGGTGATCGGCGTGCTGCTGGTCTACGTGGTTCCGCAAGTGGTCGCGGTTTATCAGCAGAGCCGGCAGACGTTGCCGCTGCTGACGCGCTCGTTGATCGCAACATCGGGATTCTTTCGCGCGACAGCATGGTTGTGGCTCGCCATGCTGATCATCGCGCCGCTCGTATTCGCAATGTTTTATCGCAGCGAGCGGTTTCGCGTGCGCGTGCACACGTTCATTCTGTCGTTGCCTGGAATCGGTCGGCTCGCGCGAAGCCTCGACAGCGCGCGCTTCGCGAGCACGCTGGCGATTCTCGCCGGGAGCGGAACGCCGCTCTTGCGTGCGATGGATGCCGCGGCCGATGTCGTGCGAATGCGCCCGTTGGCGGATGCGGCACGCGGCTCCGCTGCGCTGGTGCGCGAGGGTGTACCGCTGGCGCGCGCGCTGAAGGAACAACGAGTATTTCCGCCTGTGCTCGTACATCTCGTTGCGAACGGAGAGGCGACGGGACGTTTGTCCGACATGCTTGCACGCGCCGCGAACGAACTCGAGCGCGATGCAGAAACCCGGCTCGCGTGGTTGACAGCGCTCTTGCAGCCAGCGTTGATCGTCGTGATGGGCGCGATCGTGCTCGTGCTGGTGCTGGCCGTGATGCTGCCGATCGTGTCGATGAATCAGTTGATACGCTAGCCGAGGGACGGGTATCGGTGCGCGCCTCAGTCCGATTGCTGCGCCAGCGCCCAGTCCACGTGTTCCCTGACGATCGCCGACTCGTCGTTCGCCCTGGTCCGCAAGGCAGTCACAATCGCCTCGTCCTTCGGCCCATTGCCCAGCGCGACTGCAATGTTGCGGAGCCACTGCTCGTAGCCGATCCGCCTGATCGCACTACCCTCCATCCGTTGCTCGAATTCCTCGCGCGACCATGCAAACAGATCGACGAGTGATGCGTCATCGAGGCGGTTTCGAACGTCGGCAAAGTCGGGGAGCGCCGCAGTCCTCGCGTATCGATTCCAAGGACACACGAGTTGACAGTCGTCGCAACCGTAAATGCGATTGCCGATCAGCGGACGTAGCTCCAACGGGATCGATCCTGCAAGCTCGATTGTGAGATAGCTGATGCAACGCCGCGCATCGAGCTTGTATGGCGCGACGATCGCACCGGTCGGGCATGCGGCGATGCATGCAGCGCAAGATCCGCAGTGCGCGCTGGTCGGCGGCGTGATCGGAAGCGGCAGATCGGTGTAGATCTCGCCTAGAAAAAAGTACGAGCCTTCGCGCGTGAGCAGCAGCGTGTGCTTGCCTCGCCAGCCCGTTCCGCTTTTCGCACCGAGCGCGACTTCGAGCACGGGTGCGCTATCGGTGAACACGCGATGACCGAACGGACCCACCTCATTCGCGATGCGATCGGCGAGTTGTTGCAGGCGACTGCGCAGAACCTTGTGATAATCGCGGCCAAGCGCGTATCGCGACACGTAGGCTCGCGTGCCGTCGGCGAGGACCGCGTTCGCATCGCGTGCGCTGGTTGGCCAGTAATCGAGACGCGCGGTGATGATTCGCACCGTTCCCGGCACCAATGCGGCGGGACGCGAGCGTTTGGCGCCATGTCGCGCCATATAATCCATCTCGCCATGGTGGCCGGCGGCGAGCCAGTTCAGAAGGTTAACTTCCTCGGTGGCAAGCTCGGTGTCCGCAATGCCGATTCCCGCAAACCCAAGCTCGCGCCCCCACGCGACGATGCGAGCGGCGAGCGCGTCGTAGTCAACGTCCCTTTGCGCATCGCGTTCAATCGATTGTCGTGACGCAGCCATTGACGCTCGAACTATCCGACGCGCATGCGACCGAAGCCGCGGGCGCACGCATCGCGCCTTTTCTCGCGCCCGGCATGATCGTGACGCTGGCCGGCGAGCTCGGGGCAGGCAAGACCACGCTCGCGCGCGGCATGCTTCGCGCGCTTGGCTGGGAGGGGCCGGTCAAAAGCCCGACGTTCACGCTGGTTGAACATTACCCGTTTTCGAACTTATACTTGTATCACTTTGATTTCTATCGCTTCGATACAAGGTCCCGCAACGCCGTTGAATGGGATGACGCGGGTGTCGCGGAAGCTTTTCGCGACGATACCGTGTGCCTGGTCGAATGGCCCGAGCGTGTCGCATCGCTGCTTCCTCCCGTCGATCTGGCGATCACGCTCTGCGCCGACGATGAAGGGGGGCGACGTCTCGAAGCGTGCGCGAATTCCGATCGCGGTCGTCGATGCCTAAACGCGCTCGCCGCGAATTGATGCGCGTTTGTCTTCAACGCCGTCGCACGTTGCAATGGCTCATGCTTCCGGCCGCGGGAATCGTCGCGACACCGCTGCTCGCGAACACTTCGCGCATCGCATCGACACGCGTCTGGCCCTCGCAAGAGTACACGCGCGTGATCTTCGAAGGTCCTGGCCCGATTCCGCATCGCATGACGCTGTTGAAGTCGCCTGAGCGACTCGTGCTCGACTTCGACGACACCGAGCTCACCACGCCGCTCGCGAAGCTCGCCACGCAAGTCGATGCGAACGATCCTTTCATCAGTGCAGTCCGTTTCGGTCGACCGGTGTTCGCAACGCTTCGCATCGTTTTCGATTTGCGCGGCGAAGTGAATCCGCAGATCTTCGAGTTGCCGCCGGTGGCCGAGTTCGCGCATCGGCTCGTGCTCGATCTGTATCCGACGCGCCCGGTCGATCCGCTGATGGCACTGCTCGAACGCGATGCAGTAGCGGTGGCGCCGCGGTCGCCACCGCCTGCGCCCGGCGATGTCACGCGAGTGGCCCCACGGCAAAAGCCTGTGCGTGGCATCGTGGTCGCCATCGATCCCGGTCATGGCGGCGAGGATCCGGGCGCTGTGGGTCCACGCGGAACCTATGAAAAGCACGTGACTCTTGCAATTGCGCGACGGCTGAAGCGTGTCGTCGAAGCCCAGCCGAACGTGCGCG
Organism: Casimicrobiaceae bacterium; assembly: GCA_035536295.1. Lineage (GTDB taxonomy): Bacteria > Pseudomonadota > Gammaproteobacteria > Burkholderiales > Casimicrobiaceae > VBCG01. The sequence goes on along the minus strand of DATLOI010000121.1, from coordinate 14,173 downwards.
CAATGTTGACGCGCGACGATGATTATTTCGTCCCGCTTGCGCTGCGGGTTGCCAAGGCGCGGCGCGTGCAGGCGGATCTGTTCGTGTCGATCCATGCCGATGCATTTCGCGAGCAGCGCGCACGTGGCTCGTCCGTATTCGCTCTGTCGGAGACCGGAGCGACGTCGGCTGCGGCGCGTTGGCTCGCGCAAAAGGAGAATCAGGCTGACTTGATCGGTGGCGTGAATCTCGATGTCCGTGATCCGGTGCTGGCGCGAACACTCTTGCATCTGTCGCAAAGTGCGCAGATCAATGACAGCCTCAAAGTCGGGCGTCACGTTTTGAGTGAAATCGGTGAGCACAACGTGTTGCACAAGCCGGCCGTCGAGCAAGCGGGCTTCGCGGTGCTCAAAGCGCCCGACATTCCATCGATCCTTATCGAGACTGCATTCATCAGCAATCCAGAGGAAGAGCTGAAGCTGCGCAGCGACCGTCATCAGCAACGCTTCGCCGAATCGATCGGCGAGGGGATTCGGCGTTATTTCGCCGGGAACCCGCCGTTGGCGCGAAGCTGATACGCTCGGATCGTGGTCCGCTTTTTCATCCTGTTTGTCTTGTTGCAAGCGGTGCTGTTCGGGCTCGAATTGACGCCTTGGGCGCAAGCGCATTTCGTCGAGCCGTGGACGAACACGCTCGCGCGCATCTCGACGTGGCTTGTCACCATGTTCGATCCGAACGTATTGGCGATCGGCAAGATCATGCGCAGCACGACCAACGGTTTCGCCGTATCGATCGAGGCCGGTTGCAACGGCGTCGAGGCGACGATCGTGCTGCTCGCCGCGATTCTCGCTTTTCCGGCCTCGTGGAAAAGCAAGGCCATCGGTCTTGCTGCGGGCATCGTAGCCGTGCAAGGGCTCAACGTCGTTCGCGTCATCAGCCTCTTTTACATCGGCCAATGGGATCGACAGTGGTTCGAGTGGGCGCACCTTTATGTGTGGCAGGCGCTGATCATGCTCGACGTTCTGATCGTGTGGCTGGTGTGGGTGAGAACGCTACCGCGCGACGATCGAGCCCCACCTGCGCCGCCCACTGCGGGCGTCCCTGCAGCCGCGTAACGCGTGCCGCGCAATTCGCTTCCGCGTTTCATCGTCATCACGCTGTTATGGTTGCCGGTGACTTTTGTCGTTTGGTATTTCACCGCCCCCGCATTGCTCTGGCCGGGTGCGATCCTCGCCGAAGGGATCATGAAAGGCGCCTTCGCTGATCTCGTGCGAAGCGTGACACAGCAGGGTGCCATCGTTCAGATCGTAAGCACGCTGCGGCCGGGACAGGCGGTCGCTGGCGGCGCGCTGACGATCGACGTCGACATGCTGCTGTATGCGTTCGGCTTGCCGATGTTCGCCGCGTTAGTGCTCGCTGCGCGCGAACCGAAGTGGACGCGCATATTGGCGATCGGTTACACGGTGACCTTGCCGCTCGTGGCGTGGGGTGTCGTCGCCGATTTCTTGAAGATCGTCGCTGTCACCGCCGGGCCGCTGGTTGCTTCCCAGGCGGGCTTTTCGGTTGCGCAACGCGAAACGATCGTGTTCGCGTATCAATTTGGAACGTTGATCCTGCCGACCGTCGTGCCCGCGGCGGTTTGGGTGTTGACGCATCGAGCGTTTTTGGAGCGGCTTCGAGCGGAAGCAGTGCCTCGCAGCGAGCATTGACATGTGCTGCGCATGCGCTATCGTTCTCGGATGCAAAGACGGGCATCCTAGCCGCGCACTTTGTCGCGTTCCCGCAGCACTTTCCGCTGCACTTTCCCCGTCGTCGTCATCGGCAGTGCGTCGATGAACTCGATCACCTTGGGTACTTCGTAGGGCGCGAGGAAGCGGCGCACATGCAGTTGTAACGATTCGACGAGCCCCTCCGATGGTGCATGGCCCGGCGCCAGCACGACGAATGCCTTCACGACACTCCCGCGCGTGGCATCCGCCGAGGGCACGACCGCAGCATTGACAACCGCCTCGTGCTTGACCAAGCAGTTCTCTATCTCGGACGGACCAATGCGATAGCCGGCAACCTTGAACACGTCGTCTGCGCGACCCTGATACCAAAGATAGCCATCGTCATCCATCGTCGCGACATCGCCGGTGCGGCACCAGTCGCCGCTGTATTTCTTGCGCGTGCCTTCGTCGTTGCCGAAGTATCCGAGAAAGAACACTGGATCGGGCGTGCCGTCGGGTGCAATGCGATTTACCGCAACATCACCCGGCGTCCCACGTCCAACTTCATTTCCATCGTCATCGATCAACGCAACGTGATGACCGGGATAAGGACGTCCCATCGAACCGGGACGTGCAGGCCAGAACGTGTGCGAATTGCCGACGATGTAATTCATCTCGGTTTGCCCGAACATTTCGTTCACTGTCACGCCGAGGGCGCTTCGCGTCCACTCGAACACCGTCGTGCCTACCGATTCGCCTGCGCTCATGATGCTGCGCAAGTTCACGTCGAACTTCGTGCGTGGCTCGGCGAACGCTTTCATCATGAGCTTCAACGCGGTGGGGAACAAGAACGAGTTGCGAACCTGATAGCGCTCGATCAGCGACAACGCGCGCTCGGGATCGAAGCGGCCGCGATAGCCGACGATCGGCTGGCCGAAATAAAGCGTCGGTAACAACGCATCCATGAGCCCGCCGGTCCACGCCCAATCGGCAGGTGACCAGAACAAATCGCCCCTCTGCGGAAATCCGTCGTGCGAATGGATGAATCCGGACAGATTGCCGATCAAGCAGCGATGCGGCATCAACGCGCCTTTCGGCGGACCCGTTGTGCCGCTCGTGTAAATCAATAGCGCCGCATCGCTCGCTTGCGTCGCGACGGCATCGAAACGAGGCGATGCGCGCTCGATCAGCGAATCGTATGGCGTAACGAACGATTCGCGTGCACCGGCAACACCAATCGTGTGAGTGATTGCCGGCAGATTCGCAGCGATTGGCACGAGATTGGGCAGCGACTGCGGATCGACGAACGCGACTTTCGCTGCGCTGTTCGCCAGCCGATATTCGAGTGCCTCCGGGCCGAACAAGAACGACAGCGGAACCGCCATCGCGCCTAGCTTGTAAACCGCCAGATGCGCGACCACGGTCTCAACGCGCTGCGGAAGAATCAGCGCAACCTTGTCGCCACGACCCACACCCAACGACCGAAGCGCGTTCGCAAGCCGATTCGATGCGGTCTCCAGATCCCAATACGTGCAAGCGTCGCGCGCGCCGTTCTCGTCTTCCCAGTACAACGCGAAGCGCGTGCGATCGGCGGCCCAGCGCGTGCAACATGCCGTGGCGATGTTGAATTGCTCGGGGACGTCCCAGCGCCAGTTGGCGCAGATCTCGTCGTAGCGGTCGATTGCCTCGGTCACGGTCGAACTCGCATCCTCGACCGACTCTAGTCCGCGGGCTTTCTCAGCGCAAGCCGAGCACGCCTACTCTGCCGCTCCGATCGCGATCTCCGGCAGCGGCAGCGTGCTGTTCATCGGCTCGATCGCAGTCCACACCCACTCCGGCTGTTGCTCGAGAATACGACCGAGGCGCACAGGCGACATGAGCTTCGACGTTTGCAGTTTGAGCTTGCGCGACGGCTGGTACTCGACGGCTGCGAGCATCAACGACAGCACCGGCGTGTCGCTGTCGCGTTTCTTCACGGCGAGCAACAATCCCGGGAACGTGCGACCGTTGATCGTGGCGAGCTCACCGTCCACCGAATAGTCGCCTTCGGCGCTCTTGCGTTGCTCGATCAGATCGACGCCGAGAAGCGCCGATGCGATGTTCTGCAGCCCGATTTCCGCGCGCTCGGAGGTCACTCGTCGAATCCGACGCACGACGCCAAGCGTCCAGCCGCGCTTTCCATGCGCGTGCAGCGCGACGACCGTACCGAGCGTCACGACATTGGCGACCGCCATCGGAGCAACCAGTCGATAACCTGTCTGCGACACGTCCTTGACTTCCCATGGGCCGCCCTTGGCCGCGACCGCGATCAAGCGGCGCCGTGCCTGTTCGTGAATTCGATCCTGCTCGTGCAAAACGCGACCGAACACCGCGAGCTCCATCGTTCCGCCAAAGCTCTTGCCCGCCTTCGCGCTGGACACCGGATCGCGCTCTTCGTCGCGAAGGTAGCTGGCGATGTGCGCAAAGCCCACGATCGCATCGGCAGTGCCGGTGGCCGCCGTGCGCTCGCCGCGGCGCGCGAAAGGCCTGTATTCGGGATCGACTTGCGATGCCAGCTTGGTCAGAAGGTTGAGCTGCTCGGCGCGCTTGGTCGTGCGCTCGGACTGGGGCTGCGACTTCAGCTTCTGGTCGAGCACGAGGATATGTTGCCTCAACACGGAATGCAGCGGCCCCGTGTCGACGAAAAGGACGCGGCCTTCGAGCGGGGCCGGAGTGCGCCGGCGCTTAAGTCCCTCGCGCCCGGCGAGATCGACATAGAACGACGTCACCGATGACGCTTCGAGCGTGAGCCGCAGCGGCTGACTCCAGTCGCGCAGCTCATGCGCCACGTAATCGAGATGCTTCGGGGTCATGTTTCCCGAATGGATCAATTGCAACAGCAACACGAAGATGTATTCGTGCTCAATCGTCGTGTGCGCACCGTTCACATCGAGCGAGACATATTGCCGCTCGAATTTTCTCGACAGGGCGAGCGAGAGGAGACCGTGCAACTCGGACCATTTGGCGGGAATCCACTGTTCGAAGCGATACATCCGGACTTTGGCGTCGAGGCCCAGCTGCACTATCTGACGGGCGACGAGCTCTGGGAGCAGCGACTGCCAGCTGGGAATGGCCCCGGCGGAGAGTTCCCGCGTGAACGATTGATAGGCCAGCAAAAATGCCTGAGCCAGGTCGAACAGCGCCGACCAGAGCTGGGTTTCGATGCGGCTGCTGCGATTGGCGTGCTCGACGTATTGCGCGGTCAACGTGCTGCGGAGCTCGGCCGTTCGTGCATCCAGGGCGAACACTGCTTCGAGCTGCGACGGTGTGTGGCGAGCCCCCGGATCAGCGGCGCGAGCGAGCTCGCCCAGCACCGCAACATGCAGCGCCAGCGGATCGGCCGAGTTGAACGTTGCGATCCAACGCTCGGCGGCTTTAGCGTCGGTCAGCGGGTCTTTGGCGGCTTTGCGCAATCCAAACATCGTCGTGCCACGTACAAGAGTGTTTAGCCCTTCGCAAGAACCGCGCCGCCAATCGGAAATTCATGGCAGGCATGTCGCTCATAGGCGACTTGCAAGGCCGCCGCATCATCGCGGAGTGTCGGCAATGCGACAAGCGCCGTCCGTTCCTCTTGGCACACTCCCTGCATAACACCCTGCGTTACGCACAGCCGGTTTCGTATGACCGGAATCGGAAGAACAACCTTCTATACTTTGTGCAGCACATCGCGGCAGCGAAACTGCCGCGGCACGTACAGGAAACGACGACGATGGGCATTCTAATCAAGGCGCCGACGCGCCACCGTGAGCCGGGGACACCGCCCGTGGAGGCCAACGACGCAACCAGCGACTTGACCGGAGCACTGCACATCCGCGAGGTGGTGCGAATCACCGGCTTGCGGCGCGAGCAGCTCTACATGTGGCAGCGCCGCTACGGTTTTCCGTCGCCGCTGCGGGATCCATTCGGCGATCGCGTCTACCCGCCTGACCAGGTGGCGCGGCTGAAGCTCATCAAGCAACTTCTATCCGAAGGCTGGCGCGCGGGAGCGGTGGTGCCGCTAGCCGATAGTGCGCTGCAGTCGATGCTTGGGTTGACAGCGGCCGAGCCTGCGCCGCTTGCCGCCGAGATCGAAAGCGCGGTGAAGCTTCTTGGACAGCATCGCGTCGGCGAATTGCAGAACCATCTTTCGAAATTGCTCGTGGGGCAGGGCTTGCGCAAGTTTCTCGAGCAGACGCTGATTCCGTTGAACGAAGCCGTGCATGAGCGCGTCGTTCGCGGCGAGATGCAGAACTATCAGGAGCTGCGCTTCGCCGACCTTGCGCAACGCTTGTTGCGTGACGTGACGCGCCTCGTGCGCCCGACGCGCGACGCTCGTCAGATCCTTCTTGCAACGCCGCCGAACGATCCCAATCAACTTGGACTCGCGATTCTCGAGTTGTTGCTGTTCACCGAGGGAATCAATTGCCTGACGCTCGGCTCGGGAGTTCCCGCACAGGAGATCGCCGGGGCCGCGCGCGCGTACAAAGTGCATCTTTGTGTGATGCTGTTCGACCGCGGCATCTCGGGCAAGATCGCAGGCCAGGAAATTCGTGGGCTTCGCACTGCGCTGCCTTCGGAGATGCCGCTGGTGGTCAGCGGCCGCGCGGTGAACTTGCTCGCGAAGCCGATTCCGAGCGTTCGCACGGCCGCCGATTTCAGCTCGGTGATGAGCACGATGCGCGAGCTCGGCGTGCTTCCGCTGTCGCCCGTTTCACTGGTCGGCATGCTGCCCGAGCCGCAGAATCGGACGTAACGCGTTCCTTGTTACCATGGAAGCGTGAGACTCGCTTCCGACATCCCTGACGGCGCGGAAATTCCGCGCCGTTCGCTGTTGACCCGCCGCGTAATCCTGCATTCGCTCGGACTCGCAGTGGCGGCGCTCGCGACCTGGCTTGTGTGGCGCGCTTATCGCGATCCTGGATTCGTGATCGATTTGGCGAATGCGTTCTTGCTTTGCTGAGCGCGACGTTGTCAGCCATGCGTCAATAATTCATGCGAGCGCTGTTTCGCGTGCTCGGCGTGGCCGGCATCGTGTTGCTCGGCGCGGCGCTCGCGATTGCGCCGATCTACGCTTTCGAGGACCGAATGACGATCGTGTCGGGACTGGGCATCGCGGGTATCGCTTGCCTGATCCTCGCATGGCTCGTGCGGCGGTTCCTGCCGTAATACGTGGTTCCTGGCGTAATACGTTTACGGTTCAAGTTTACGGTTCGTTCAGAAAGTCCTCGAGCCGGCGCCGGTCGCGCTTGGTGGGCCGACCGCTCGGCGCTTCGTGTCCATCACGCACCGCGCGAAGCCGCGCGAAGGCTTCTTCGCGTGCGCGTCGACTTTCGTCGGGCTCGTGATAGAGCAGCGCTGCCTGGGTTGCCGAGCCGCGTCGATCGGCGAGCGCGATGACTTCAGCATTCCACTCGAGCCCGGCCTTGCGTATCGTGACGCGATCCCCGGGACGCACCGGGCGCGCCGGCTTCACGCGCTCGTCATTGACCCGCACTTGCCCCGCTTCGACGGCATTCGATGCAAGCGTGCGCGTCTTGAAAAAGCGCGCGGCCCACAGCCATTTGTCGACGCGCACCTTGTCGACAGCGTCGTCCATCAATGCGGCATCGACGCGCCCGAGGCTGGCAGCGCGAAAACGGTCCGCGCCTCGCTGGGCGTAAACGTGTAATGCATGCCGCAAAACTCGCAGGTCACATCGACCTCGCCGTCCTGCGCGAGCGCAGCTTCGATCTCGCCGCGGCCTGCGATGCGAAGCGCGCCTTCGACGCGGGAGCGCGAGCACGTGCATCGATAACGCGGCTCTGAGGGTTTGAAAACGCGCACGTCGTCGGTCGAGAACAGCGCGGCGAGTCCCGCATCGCTGGTCGCGGCGGCACTCAATTCGTCACGCGTCGCTTTGGTAAGCGCAGCGGTTACGCGCTGCCAAGTCGCATCGTCTTCTTGACCCGACGCGGGCATGCGTTGCAACAGGAGGCCCACGACTTCACCATCGACTACGTCGAGCGCAAGCTTGGACGCGAGTTGCTCGGAGGTCGCAAGGTAGTGCTCGATCATCGTCGCCACCGATGCAGCTTCGAGCGATACGATGCCTTGGTACATCGGTCCGGCCTCGCGTGGGTCGAGCGTGATGGTGAGACGCGCGTCTTCGCGGCCGGCGAGAGTGAAAAGCGTCGCGTCGTCGGGAATCCTTGCATCCGCGTTCCATTGTGCGGTGCCGCGTAGTGCGAGACCCGGATTGCACTCGACGACGATCAGCCGCACCGGACCCGAGCCAACGAGCTGCAGGATCAGGCTGCCATCGAACTTGAGCGCTGCGGCAAGCAACAATGCTGCGCCCGAAAGCTCCGCCAGCACGCGCGCGAGCGCCGGCGGATAGTCGTGGGAGCCGAGCATCGCGCGCGACGTGTGTTCAAGATGCACGCGTGCGCCGCGCACGGCGGCGCCTTCGAACACGAAGCGCGATAGCGTGTCGGCTTCGGATCTCATCCCGCGCTGTTGACGTCGAGCGTGTAGATCGTCATCGGCAGCGACGAATTGCGGTCGAATGCCGAGCCGGCTTCCACACCTGCGCGCGCGACTGCCTCGGCAGTCTCGAGTCGCGGATACAGCGCCCACATCGCGCCGAGCGCCACTTCCTTGCCGGTGCCGACCGCCCAGTACTGCGTGTATTCGAACACCTCGCGCATCGAATACACGCCGAATATTCCGTTGCGATTCGCAATCAACGCGGTGATCTGCGTCGACTCGTACGGATCGTCCTCTTCCTCTTTCGGATTCAGGAAATGCTGATCCTTCAGGATGGGGTGAAGCTTGCGCAAGGTCTCGAAAATGCCGAGCCGCGAGCCGAAATCGAAATCACCGCCGTTGGCGAGGAGGCTTTCGAAGACGAGCTGATGCGCGGCCGATCCGCACAATCCGATGTAATTGCCGCGATACGTGACGATCTTGTCGTAGCTCTTGTCGAATTCGGATCCGAGGCGGACATCGCCGAACGTGGTCAGTGAATCGGCGGCGATGGCAATCTGATCGTGCTTGCGCACGGCGACGAGTGTTGTCATGCAGAAAAATTGGCTGCGAGCGCGGCTTTAAAAAACGCGTCCGCGTCGTGGTTCATGCGAGGAAGGACGCATCGCGATGAGAAAGCGACGCGTCGGTGCGAAATTATACTGCGCCCGAGTTTGCGGCCTCGACTTACGTAGCGAATGCAGACGGCGCAGGCAACATTGCGACGGGTGGAAGCCGCGAGGATTGCCAGCTCGAGAGCGCGTGTCGCCAGAACTCCGCAGTCGTTCGCGGCGCGATCGGCGCGGGCTCTTGCTGAAGGAATCGCCATGCGGCGTCGAGCGCGGGCAAGGGATCGTCTGGCAGCGCACGCGCGCGAGTTTGCTTCGATAGCTTGGCGCCTTCGCGATCGATTGCGATCGGTATGTGAAGATAGCTCGGCTGTGCGAAGCCCAGCGCCAGTTGTAGAAAGATCTGACGAGCAGTCGATGACAACAGATCGGCACCCCGCACGACATCCGTGATCCCTTGCAGCGCATCGTCGACGACAACGGCGAGCTGGTAGGCGAACAATCGGTCGCTGCGCCGCAGGACAAAATCGCCGACATCGGTCGCAAGATCTTGCTGCTGGAAGCCTTGCAGTCGATCGACGAACGACACCGTCGCATCCTCTACGCGAAAGCGCCAAGAATGCGACGCACGCGCGGTCTTGGCGATCCCGTTGCGGCACGTGCCGGCGTAGACGCGCTCGCCGCTTGCGCCAACCGGCGCCGCTTCGAGATCGCGTCGAGTGCAAGCGCATGGATAGGCAAATCCTTTCGCGCGTAACGTCGCCAGCGCCGCTTCGTAATGGGCGGTGCGTTGCGACTGTCGCTCGACCGGGCCGTCCCAGGCGAAGCCGTAGGTGCGAAGTGTTTGGAGGACAGCATCCTCCGCGCCGCGCCTGGTGCGCGGCTCGTCGACATCTTCGATTCGCACCAGCCATTCGCCATCGCGGGTGAGTGCGTCGCAATAGCTCGCCACCGCGGCGACGAGCGAGCCGAAATGCAATGGACCGGTGGGGGAGGGCGCGAAGCGGCCGCGGACTCTGGGCAACGATTACGCGCGTGTTATCGCCACGCCCGACAGTGTGCGATGAACGAAGAAGCAGTGTCGACTATTTCGCCGGAACCATCGCGCCGAGCGAGACTCGCGCGACGGGAGGAACCGCGACCGCCAGCATCGTATCGTAACGGCGCATCGCTGCAGCGACCGCCTCCGGATACTCGGAACGCCCGAGACTGCCGTTGTAGCGGCCGAGCGCGCGAAACAAGTCACCGTTCTCACGATCGAGGTAGTGACGAAGAATCACGCAGCCGTAGCGCAAGTTCGTGCGCAAGTGGAAAAGGTTGTGCTCGCCGACGCCGATGAGGCGCGTCCAGAACGGCATGACCTGCATGTAGCCGCGCGCGTCGGCCACCGAGACCGCGTATTTCTTGAAGCCGCTTTCGTGATGGATGACGGCCAGAACGAGTTGCGGGTCGAGGCCCGCGCGAATGGCTTCGTAATGCACGGTGGCAAGAAAATCGCGGCGTTCGGCGACATCCGCTATACGCGGCGCAAGGCGTCGCGACATGTCTTCCATCCAGCTCGCGACTTCGCTGCGCAACGCGTATCCAGGCGGCGCAGGTCCGTCCGACACGGCGCGCGAAAGCAGCGTCGCGACCGAAGGCGCCAAGTGCTCCTCGGCTTGCGGCCCTGCGAAAACAGTTGCCGAAACGAGCGCGAGCCACCCCGCCATCAGGATTGCCCGCACCGCTCGCAGTGTTGAAGACGCGAACCCCACCAAAACCTCCCGCCAGGCTGTCGGACGAAGCTTACATTGCCCGGGCGCGGCGCCCAAGGCGGTTCGTCAGGAAGCCGACTATTTCGGCCTGCGATACGACAGTCGGCGACGTTTCGCGCCGCCCCTGCACTTCGACCTGGCCGTTTTTGAGGCCGCGCTCGCCGATCGTCACCCGCAGCGGAATCCCGATCAGCTCCAGGTCGGCGAACATGCTGCCCGGCCGCTCGCCCCGATCGTCCAGCAGCACTTCGATGCCGGCCGCTGCGAGCGCGTCATGCAGCGAGTCGGCAGCGTTGCGCACCGATTCGTTCCGATCGTAGCCGACAGCTGCTATCGCAACTGCGAAAGGCGCCATCGCATCCGGCCAGACGATTCCGCGCTCGTCGTGATTCTGCTCGATCGCCGCCGCCACCACCCGCGTGACGCCGATCCCGTAGCAGCCCATTTCGAACGGCCGCGCAACCCCACCCGCATCGAGATACATGGCGCCCATGTCTTCCGAGTAGCGCGCGCCGAGCGCGAACACGTGGCCCACTTCGATGCCGCGCAGTATCGACAGCGTTCCCTTGCCGTCGGGTGAAGGATCACCCGCCACGACATTGCGAATATCGGCGACGAGATCGGGCTCGCGCGTATCGCGTCCGAAGTTCACCCCGCGCAAGTGATAGTCGCGCTCGTTCGCGCCGCAGACGAAGTCGCTCATGACGGCGACGCTGCGATCGACAATCAATGGAACGTCCTTGCTTAGTCCCACGGGTCCAAGATAGCCCGGCGGACATCCGGTTGCACTCGCAATCTCCGCTTCGCTCGCCCAGCGCCATCCATCGAATCCGGCCAGCTTGCCGATCTTCACTTCGTTGCCCATGTGATCGCCGCGCACGAGCAGCATTTGCACGCGATCGTGTTCGAAAACCATTAGGCATTTCACGCTGCGCGACAGCGGCAGTCCCAAAAGCCCGGTAACTTCCTCGCACGTCGCCTGATTCGGCGTGGGCACCTTTTGCATCGCTTCGGCCGGCGCCGCGCGCATCGTCGTTGGCGCGAGCGCTTCGGCCTGCTCGACGTTCGCCGCGTATTCGGAGTCCGACGAATAGGCGATTGCATCCTCCCCCGCATCGGCGAGCACCTGGAACTCGTGCGACGCAAAGCCGCCGATCGCGCCCGTGTCGGCTTCGACAGCGCGAAATTGAAGCCCGAGCCGCGTGAAGATGCGTACGTAAGCGTCGTACATGCCCTGATAGCTTCGCATCAGTCCGGCGCGATCGGCATCGAACGAATAGGCGTCCTTCATCAGGAATTCGCGGCCGCGCATCACGCCGAAGCGCGGGCGGATCTCGTCGCGAAACTTGACCTGAATCTGATAGAGGTTGACCGGCAGCTGCCGATAGCTTTTCACGTCCTTGCGAACGATGTCGGTGATGACTTCCTCGTGCGTGGGGCCGAACAAGAAGTCGCGCTCGTGACGATCCTTGATTTTCAGGAGCTGCGGACCGAATTTGTCCCAGCGCCCGGTCTCCTGCCATAGCTCGGCGGCAACGACATGAGGAAGATAGACTTCGAGTGCGCCGGCGCGGTTCATCTCCTCGCGCACGATCGCCTCGACCTTGCGCAGCGTCGCAAGCCCAAGCGGCAGCCACGAATAGATCCCCGCCGAGACTTTTTTCACGAGACCGGCGCGCAGCATCAGCTTCTGGCTGACGACGTCGGCTTCGGCGGGAGCTTCCCTCAACGTGGGGATGTAGTAGCGCGAGAAGCGCATTGATCCAACGACGTGCAAAAAGCGCGAGTATACCGGCGGCGATTCGTGCGCCGATGGGTCGATCCTCGCTGATTCAGCGCGTAGGATGATGCGATGTCACGATTGCGACGTGATTCGCCACCCGTGTCGGCAAGCCCCGTTGGCACGCTTTGGGATGTATGGCTCGGCCGCGCGTTCGGCGAGCGCGCGATGCTCGCGGCGAGCGAACGCCGCCTCGAGGGTTTATTGCGTTTTGCTCGGGCGAACTCGCCGTTCTACCGACGCGCGTGGTCGCATCTCCCCGAGGATGTGCCGAAACTTCGCGATGTTCCGGTCACTGCCAAAGCCGAGCTGATGGCGAAGTTCGATGACTGGGCGACCGATCGGCGCGTAACGCGCGCAAGCGTGCGCTCGTTCATCGATGATCGCAGTCGGATCGGGCAGCGCTTCCTCGATCGTTACATCGTATGGAAAAGCTCCGGCACGACCGGCGAGCCCGGCATTTACGTGCAGGACGAACACGCGCTGCACGTCTACGATGCTTCGCTTGCAGCACAGCTTGCGACGGCCGACCTTGCCGCGCGATGTTTTGCGGGAACGATGTTGCAAGGTGGGCGCGCTGCGTTGATCGCGGCAACCGGCGATCACTTCGCGAGCATCGCGTCGTGGCAGCGCCTTGCGCGGAGCAACGCGCGCGCGTACTCGGTGATGGAACCGCTCGGCGCGCTGGTCGCCAAGCTCAATGCTTTCAAGCCGGCGTTCATTGCGAGCTATCCGACGCTCCTGATGCTTCTTGCCGAGGAACGCAATGCGCGGCGACTGCGCATCGAACCGGTACTCGCCTGGTCGGGTGGTGAGCATCTCGGCGAGCGAACGCATGCAGAGCTCGAACGAGCACTTGGCTGTCGCGTGATGAACGAGTACGGCGCGTCCGAGTGCTTGTCGATCGGCTATGGTTGTCGCGAGCACTGGTTGCACGTCAATGCAGACTGGGCCATCGTCGAGCCCGTCGACGAAGACTATGCGCCGACTCCGCCCGGCGAGCGCTCGCACACGCTGCTCATCACCAACCTCGCCAATCGCGTGCAACCGATCATTCGCTATGACCTGGGCGACAGCGTGCTCGTGCATCCAGGACGCTGCGCGTGTGGAAACCCGCTGCCGGCGTTGCGCGTCGATGGACGTCGCGACGATGTGCTCATATTGACCGATGGCAAGCGCGAGTTTCGCGTGCCACCGATGGCGTTGACGACGGTGTTCGAGGAATCGACCGGCGTGCATCGCTTCCAGATCTTGCAGCGAGAGCGCGATCGCCTGCTGCTTCGTGTCGCAACCGCCGGCGACGCCGAGCGCAAGCGCGCGTTCGACGTCGGATCGAGGGCGCTGCACGACTATTTGATGGAGCAGGGAGCGCGTTCGATCCGCATCGACTTCGATGATGTCGAGCCGCAAGTCGATGAGCGCAGCGGGAAGCTACGGCAGGTGGTCGTCGACATCGTCACGACATCAGCGCGCGACACTTAGGGCAGCGTCAACCTCTGCGTGAGACGCCGCGCCAGAAGTTCGGCATGCGCCGAAAAGGCGCGCGCCTCGTCGCGACGCAACAGCGCGCGTAGCGTTCGAGCGGTTTCCTGCGGGATGCGAGGATCGAGTGCGTCGAGCGCGGCCGCATCCCGCAGCGGCGCCAATGCCTCGTCGGCGCGATCGGCCTCTCGTAGCGCGATCCCGAGTCCGAGCCGGCATTCTGCCCACCACGACGCAACGTCGATGCACGATTGGTAGGCGGCCACGGCATCGCCCGCCCGCTGCATCCCAATGAGCGAGCGACCTTCACCCGCGAGTGCTGCAGCGTCATTCGGCAGCATAATTCGTAGCGCACTGTAGCGAGCCAGCGCCTGCGGC
>DATLOI010000120.1:0-3530 GCA_035536295.1 Casimicrobiaceae bacterium | reverse complement strand
CCGGTGACGACGTTGACGCCATCGACACTCGTCACCGCGAGAATGCGTCGATTGCTGATGTTGCGAATGCGCACCGCGTACTCGTGACCCGGCACGCCGACGATGTACTGACGTCCATCCTTTTCGTGCACGTCGAGCGAGCGGCCGCTTATGCGGTCGTACACGTCGACGTGCGCAAGCGACGCCGCGGGCGGATTCCAGTGCGCCGCTGCCGATCCGACGGCAAGCGCAGTGCATAGCGCGGCTGCGCCGACGAAAATAGTCCTGCGGGACAAACCAAGACAAGCGTTCATCGAACCCTCGCGAAAGAAGCGCCAGGTGGGCGCGGGTGTTGCTATGAACGGAAGCCGACGGCAAAAGGGGTTTGGACGGGCCGGTCGCGTCCCCAACTTATGAATTCAGGCGAACGAGCGTGCGATAATCCGCCCCCTTTTCGCCATCTCATGACCGAAGCCTCGCAGCTCATGGCGCTCGTCGCGCTCCTCGCATTCGCGCTCGCCGCGGTGTTCGGCGGCGTTGCGCATCGCGTCAATTTCTGCACGATGGGTGCGGTCACCGACATTGCCAACTTCGGCGACTGGCGGCGCATGCGCATGTGGCTTCTCGCCATCGCGACGGCGATCGTCGGAACGACGATTCTTACCGCGCTCGGCATCATCGACATTCGCAAGACGATCTACACGCCCGCGCAAGTGCCGTGGCTTTCATGCGCCGTCGGTGGAGCGTTATTCGGTTTTGGAATGACGCTCGCATCGGGTTGCGGCAGCAAGACATTGTTGCGCGTTGGCGCCGGCAATTTGAAATCGCTGATCGTGATGCTGTTTCTCGGTTTGTCCGCATACATGACGTTACGCGGCTTTCTCGCGCCGCCGCGCGCGAACTTTTTCGACACGTTTCGACTCGATCTGTCGCCGCTCGGCGTGGCGTCATCGGATCTCGGGACCGTCGGTAGTGCCCTTGGCATTCCCGCAGCTGCGCGCTGGTTGCCGTTCGTGGTCGCCGCGGCGATCGGTGCTTTCGTCTTGGCTAATCGCGACTGTCGCGCATCGCGTGAGAGGATCATCGGCGGCCTTGTCATCGGACTCGTCATCGTCGGTGGCTGGTACATATCGGGGCACATCGGTTATCTCGCCGAGGATCCGCGCA
Source organism: Casimicrobiaceae bacterium (assembly GCA_035536295.1). Taxonomy (GTDB): domain Bacteria; phylum Pseudomonadota; class Gammaproteobacteria; order Burkholderiales; family Casimicrobiaceae; genus VBCG01. The sequence continues at coordinate 2,384 of DATLOI010000120.1, read as the reverse complement.
CGCTCGAGGAAAAGTTCGTCGCGACGAACTCCGGCCGCATGGAGTCGTACTCGTTCACTGCACCTGTCGCGTATCTGATCGAGTTATTGATGTTTTGGACCGACACGTCGCGCATCGTCACGTTCGGCATCGCGGGCGTGCTCGGCTTGATTGCCGGTGCGACCTTCGTCGCGCTCATCACGCGCACATTTCGCTGGGAAGGCTTCGCGAACATCGAGGATCTGGGCAATCACATCGTCGGCGGTATATTGATGGGATTCGGCGGCGTGACCGCGCTCGGTTGCACGATCGGGCAGGGGCTGACCGGCATGTCGACGCTGGCCGTCGGCTCGATCATCACGTTCGCGTCGATCATCGCCGGCTGCCTCGCGGCTGTGCGCTACCAGATGTGGCGCATCGAGCGGACGACGTAAACCGCGCGCGAGCTGTTATCGTTAAGTAGCCATGATCATTTTCGACCTCGCCTGCTGCCAGGGACATCGCTTCGAGGGCTGGTTCGACTCGAAAGACGAGTTCGACCGCCAGCGCGGGCTGGATCTCGTGCGCTGCCCGATGTGTGACGTGGCGAGTGTGGCGCGGATTCCGTCGGCGCGGATTGGAACAGCCAAAGCTGAAGCGCCTGCGCCTGTTGCGGTTGCTACGGACGCACCAACGACCAATGCAGTGTCGACCGACGCGATCGCGGGAATTCCCGCCGAAGTGATCGCGAAGCTCCGCGAAATCGTGCAAAACACCGAGAACGTCGGCCGCCGCTTTCCCGAGGAAGCCCGCAAGATTCACTACGAAGAAGCGCCGGCGCGCGCGATTCGTGGTCAAGCATCCGCCGAGGAAGCGCAGTCGCTGCGCGACGAGGGCATCGACTTCGCATCGCTGCCGCCGATCTTCACCGACCCGACGCACTGAAGCGTCGCCGCTATAATTATCGGTTGAGCGGACGGGCCGTTAGCTCAGCCTGGTAGAGCAGCGGACTTTTAATCCGTTGGTCGCTGGTTCGAATCCAGCACGGCCTACCAAAACACACATGTCCGTTCGGTCGCAGTCGTGCATCGATTCGTCTGTTCATTCTGGTCTGCGCCCGAATTGGTTTCACGCCGTGAATGATCAGCATCAACTTGCGCGGAACCTCCAACGACGTTGCGCTAGAATTCGCGCGATCGATTTCGAAGCATCGGGCCGTTAGCTCAGCTGGTAGAGCAGCGGACTCTTAATCCGTTGGTCGTAGGTTCGATCCCTACACGGCCTACCAACATCGTCACGGTCTATTCCGGTCACATCGATAAAGCATATGGCCGATATCAGTCGCAGGCGCGTCTACGAACTCGTGCGCGGCGTGTTCGGCATCTTGCTCGACCAGCCCGAGGGGTTCCCGCGAAGACGGTCCTCGAGAAGCTCGAAAGCGTCGTCCCGCCGACGCCGTTTGAGAACTCCTACTACCCCGATAGACCGAACGTACGCCGCTACGAGAAGATTGTTCGGTTCGGAACGATTCAACCCGTGAAGGCTGGTTGGCTGATCAAGGACAAGGGCCTCTGGTCGCTAAGCGACGAAGGGCGCGCTGCCTACCAACGCTATCCTGACCCGGAAAAGCTGGCTCAGGAGGCGCGACGGCTCTACAAGCAGTGGAAGAGCCAACAGCCTGCTGACGAAGAGGCGACCTCGGAAGAAGAGCCCGCCGTTGAAGCCGCGACGACGTTGGAAGAAGCCGAGGAATCCTCGTGGGGGTAGTTTGAGACTCATCTAACGACGATGAACCCGTACGACTTCCAGAATCTCGTAGCAGGACTTTTGCGAGGCATGGGGTATCACGTCGCTTGGGTTGCGCCACCCGGTCCAGATGGAGGCGTAGACATCGTCGCCCAGAGCGACCCACTCGGGATCAACGGTCCTCGCATCAAGGTTCAGGTGAAGCGCAGCGACCGTATGGACGTAAAGGAGATGCGCGCTTTCCTAGCGTTGGTCGGGGATGGCGACGTGGGACTGTTCGTTTCTGCCGGCGGCTTCAAGAAACCGGCGGAGGACTTTGTTCGGAATCAGGAACGGCGTAAGACAATGCTCATCGACCTGAAACGATTTTTCGACCTATGGGTACAGCACTACGACCGCATCCCCGAAGAGGCGCGGCGACTGCTGCCGCTAAAGCCCGTCTATTTCCTGACACCCCTGGAATAGATGCGCGAAGCTTACGATCGCCGCATTCGTTCGCTCGATCGGCATGATCGACGAGCAGACAGAATGGAATCGACGATGGGAAGGAGCCATCATCGAGCGCCGCTACTACACTGTTTCCGAAGCGAGGCTCGACTACTCGAAACCGACGAAAGGCGGTCTACCAAGCTGGTATGGCTGGGACAGTGGTTCTCGCAATCATTGATCACAAACCGTAG
>DATLOI010000119.1:0-7325 GCA_035536295.1 Casimicrobiaceae bacterium | reverse complement strand
CCGCCGCCTTGGCACGCTCGCGAGCAGCCTTCGCGTCCTTGACGCAAACGTCCTTCGCGTTACCAGCCAGGTCGTCGCACTTTTCCTTCGCGACGTCGTAGGTGGCTTCGGCTTTTTTCACTGCGACATCGCGGCGCGCTTCGGGGGTGTTCTTGTTACGCGCATCGAGCTCCGCTTTGGTGACGTTGTAACTACCCTTCGCCTCGGCCTTGCAGATGTCCTTCGGATTTCCCGAGAGGCCGTCGCAACGCTCCTTCGCAGCCTTGTAGCTGGCTTCGATCTTGTCCTTCTCGGCCTTGTACTGGTCACGGGTCATCGTGTCCGCGCCGCTTGCAACTCCAGCAAGCGCGAGCCCGGCGGACGCCATCAGTGCGGTCAACAGCTTGGTCATGACTAATCTCCTTGTTCTACGTATCGGTGACGTGCCGCATGACACGCAGAGCAGCAACACCCCGGTCAGCAGCTTTTCGTTTAACGTCCAACACTTACGACGAGTTGACTTATACCCGTGACAGCTCGGACCCAGCAATTACCGTAGCTCTCGCAATGCTGTAGGAAAGTACGTACGCCGCTCTCAGCTCGTCTTGGCGTCCGGCTTGGCGTCCTTCAACGTCTCGCTGCCGGCCTCCGCAGCGGCTGCTGGCACGACTTTGGCGGGCCGGGCTTCGCCGAGCAGTTCCGCAAGCGCACCCAAGCCTTCGATCCGATCGGCGATCGTCTTGAGGACAGCTGCCAACGGCGCCCCCAACAGCAGTCCCCACCCACCCCACAGCCAACCGAACATCAACACGATCACGAACACCGCGACCGGATTCATCTTGCTGGTGCGACCTTGCAGCCAGGTATTGAAGCCCATGCCCAAGATCGCAACCAGCGCCATCGTGATCAGCCAAGCCCATACCATCGCGCTCACCAACCCGGTCTCGATCAGCGCGGCGGCGCCGACCACAAAGGCCGCCATGACGCCGCCGACATAGGGAATGAAGTGCAGCACGCCGGTGACGATCGCCCACAGCGCCGGTCGCTCGAAGCCAAGCAACATATACGAGGGCCAGCACGCCGCAGCGAGCAGGACGTTCGTGATCAACATGACCCAGAGGTAGCGCTGCACCTGCACGTCGATTTCGTTCAGGATCTCGACGGTGACGCGACGCTCCGCGAGCGACGATCCGACCACCTTGACGAGCTTGCGACGAAACGTATCGCCAGACGCGAGCAGGAATAACGCGATCGTGAATGCGATGGCGAGTTGGCCGACGATCTCGATCAGCGCAATGCCTTGGCCAGCCAGCTGCTTGGACAAATCCGCCACTGGCGGCGTGGGATCGAGTTTGGGAACCGGTGCCTTGCCTTGGGCTTCGGCGGCGGCTTTTTCGAGCTCAGCCGCAGCCTCTTGCACGTGCGCCAGCGCTCCCTTCCGTCCGTCGCTTCGCACCGCCTCGCGCAGTTGCCGCGCCGCTCCCGGTAGCTCAGCGACAACCTCGGCGACATCATGGCGCAGCCACCAACCGGTTCCACCGACGGCTGCCACCACAGTGAGAAGCACAAGCGCGCCAGCGATTCCGCGCGGCACGCCGAGTCGGGCCACGGCTTCGACGGGCGGCTCCAGTGCGTAAGCGAGGAGAATTCCGAGAACGACAGGAACGAGGAAATCGGCCGCAAGCTTGGCGGCGGTCAGGACAATCACGACCGCGATGAGGATCAGCGCGATCTCGTGCGGCCGCATCCGGCGCAAAGCGACTCCCCCCTTTGAGGACTATCCTAAATACAACTGCCGGACGTGGGTTAGGTCACGTCCGGCAGTTGGTGAAGCAAAAGGCCCCCGCGACCTAGAACTTCTTCGGGTCCTGGGTCGGGTTCGCCTTGTCGGCGGCGCGTTCAACGGCGCGGCCGCCGGCTTGAACGTCCTTGCCCGCGCCTTCCATCGTATTGCAGCCGGCGACCATCGCCAGTACCGCGGCCGCGAGAACCGCTGCGAGAGCCTTCATGTTGCTTCCTTTCGTTGGGGTTCGAGTGTGGATCGCACGCAGCGCGCACGATAACCAAGGGTGTCCTTGCATGCATTGTGCCAGCCCGTTTTTTCCATATGCGTCAAATGGTTGCGCGCTACGGAGCGCGCCATGCGCGAAGCGCTGACGCGACCTCCTTGCAGCCGTTACACCGGTGTCGGATAGGTTGCGACCACTGCGTCGCGCGCGTTCCGAAATGGGATTGCGACGATCGCGAAGTGCTTCGATGCAGCGTGTTTCACAAAATGCAGAGGGCGCAGCTCGAAGAGCCGCGCCCTTGCAATTCGATCAGGCGAAAGGGCCTAGTGAGGCTGACCGTCGCGCGTCGCGGCGAGATCCTCGAGAACGCTTTTGACGCGATAGTACTCGCGCGATTTGTCGAAAAAGAAATCGGCGCCCAGCGCAACGCTGCGATCGCGAAACTGCGGAATCGCGTAGTTGGTGAGAACGATCACTTTCGCGCCGTTGGGCTTCGCGCCTGCGAGCGCTTTCAAAACGCCAAGACCAGTGCCCTGCTTCAGTTGCAAATCGAGAACCAGCACGTCCCAATCAGTGCTCTTCAAGGCCGCCACCGCACCGTGCTCGGTGTCCGCATGGCCGACGACTTCGATGCGGCCGGGCGTGGACAGCGACTCGGTCAGGCGCTCACGGATGATTGGCGAATCCTCGACGAGAAAAACGTGCAGCGGCTGCGCTTGCTGCATGGGCGGCCTCTCGGTGTACTCGCTCGTGCCGCGTCCCTCGTGGCGACCGATATGGTTAAAGGGTGGCATCGCTACGCTCAGTCGATCAAGCCGTTTTTCACGGCGTAATAGGTGAGATCGGCGTTGCTCTTCATTCCCATCTTTTCGAGCACGCGAGTGCGATACGTGCTCACCGTCTTGACGGACAAATGCAACTCATCCGCGATCTGCGAGACTGCCTGACCGCCGGCGAGCTTGCAGAAGATCTGGAATTCACGCTGCGAAAGCGAGCCGTGCAATGGCTCGTCGCCGTTACCGGAAATGCCCTCGGCGAGCACTTGCGCAAGCGTGGGGCTCACGTACTTGCGGCCCTGGACGGCGGTGCGCACCGCCCCGACGAGCTGCGTCGACGCGGTTTCCTTGTTGATATAGCCGGAAGCTCCCGCTCGCAACAGGTTGACGGCGTACTGCTCCTCGGCGTGCGCGGAAAGGATCAGCACAGGCAGCTCGGGCTTGATGTGCTTGATCGATTTCAGCGTATCGATGCCGTTCTTGTCGGGCATCGAAATGTCGAGGAGGACGATGTCGAACTCCTGCGTGCGAACCAGTGCAATGGTTTCCGCACCGGTCGCGGCTTCGCCGGCCACTTCCATGTCGAGCTGGTCGGCGATGAACTGCTTCAAGCCGGCCCGGACGATCGCATGGTCGTCGGCGATGAGGATGCGGATCATTTGTCCCGGAGTGAATGGTCGTGTGGTGGCCACGGTTAATTGTAGCGGCTCGTTTATTCGAGTGTTCATAGCGCGATCATGCGTGGCTCTGAATTTTGGTAAGCGGCAAGTCGGTTGTACAACGTCTTGAGGCTTACCCCCAGGATTTCGGCGCAGCGTCGCTTGTTGCCTTTGCAATGATCGAGCGTCGCATAGATCGCCTGGCGCTCCATCTCGGCAAGCGACGTGCCCACGGGAAACTTGAGACATGCGCCCGTGACATCGGGACCCGCGAGCTGCCCCAGATTGATCTCGACCAGATCGTCGGCCATGATGAACGCGCGCTGAACGGCATTCTTCAATTCGCGCACATTACCCGGCCAGCTGTAATCACGAATCGCCGAGAGCGCGGCGCGGGAGAAGCGCTTGCTCGAGCCAGCCCGGTCATTGAGTTGCGACAAGAACAGCTCGGCGATCAACTCGGCGTCGCCCTGGCGCTCGGACAGTGGCGGCAGATGAATCGGAAATACCGCGAGGCGATACATCAGGTCCTCACGCAGCTTCCCTTCGCGCACCGCCGTCTGCGGATCGCGATTGGTCGCGGCGATGATGCGCACATCGGCAGCCAATTCACCGTCACCGCCGACTCGCACGAAGCGCCCCGTCTCGAGCACGCGCAAGAGGCGCACCTGCATTTCGGGCGCCATCTCGGTGATCTCGTCCAGGAACAGCGTGCCGCCGGCCGCGCGCTCGAAGCAGCCGCGATGCTGACGCGTCGCGCCCGTGAAGCTTCCCTTTTCATGACCGAACAGTTCCGCTTCGATCAGGTTGGCCGGAATTGCACCGCAGTTGATCGCGATGAAGGGTCCGCGGCGCCGCTCACTGTAATCGTGGATCGTATGCGCCACGAGCTCCTTGCCCGAGCCGGACTCGCCGACGAGAAATACGGTTGCCGGGGTGGGCGCGACCTTTTCGATCATCGCGTACACGGTGCGCATGGCGGGAGACCCGCCATAAAGCTGGCCAAAGTGCCCGATGGCCGGTCGCGATGCGGCTTGTGCGGTCGGGATCCCAGCCATGAACGGCAGGTTCAAAACCGTTGCGTCAGCGCTTTCCTGCATGATTTCCAATTTTCGCCCATCCGGTGGAAGACCTGACCGATCCTACGGATTCCCCGATGGCGTCCGAATCGGCGTGTCTCGCGACCGGCTGTCAGGAGGGCTCCTACACGATCGCTGGCTCGCTTTGGAGTTTCCTTCAATGCGTTACAGTGGCGTCCCGCCTCGATTCACTCTCGTGATGTCCTTCGCCAGACTCGTTCCAGTGGTTCTCTCCGGTGGCGCCGGCACTCGCCTGTGGCCCCTGTCGCGCGAAGCCGCACCCAAGCCTTTTGTCGTATTGCCCGGTGGCGGGACACTGCTCGGCAAGACCGCCGCGCGAGCGCAGCGCCTGGGAGGCGCAACGCTGCTGACCGTCACCAATCGCGATTATTACTTCGCGACCAAGGATGTGTATGCAGCGTCCGGCGCCGCGATGGGCGACGTGCATTACCTGCTGGAACCGTTTGGGCGTAACACTGCTGCGGCGGTCGTACTGGCGGCGCTTTGGTGCAGCCAGCACGTCGGCGAGCGCGTCCCGATGATCGTGCTGCCCGCCGATCACTTGATTCGCGACGAGGAAGCGTTTGGCAAAGCCGTCGATGCGGCGCTCGTGCCTGCACGCGACGGTGCGCTGGTCACCTTTGGCCTGGTTCCGACGCGACCGGAAACAGGCTACGGCTACATCGAGTGCGAGTCGAAGTCGACAGCGTCGGCAACCGAAGTCGTTCGCGTCGTGCGCTTCGTCGAGAAGCCGCCGCTCACCACGGCGCAAGAATATGTCTCGTCGGGGCGACACCTGTGGAACTCGGGCATGTTCTGCTTTACGCCGCGCGCAATTCTCGATGCGTTTGCGACGCATGCGCCGGAAGTGCTCGAGGCCGCGATGCCGGTATGGAACGCGCTTGCGTCGGCGAAAGGCACGATGCACGAGATCGATCCTGCATTGTTCGCAGCGGTGCCCGATATCTCGATCGACTACGCGGTGATGGAAAAGGCGGCAGGCGCCTCGCCTGGCGTCGTGGGCGTGCGCGGAACGTTCGACTGGAGCGACGTGGGCTCGTGGCAGTCGATCTCCGAGCTTCTGCCCGCCGATGAGCTGGGCAACCGCGGCCAGGGTCAACGCGTCGCGATCGATACGCGCAACACGTTCATTCATGCCGAGGAGCGTGTCGTCGCCGCGGTCGGCGTGGACAATCTCGTCATCGTCGACACGCCCGATGCGACGCTCGTCGCGCATCGCGATCAACTGCAGCGAGTGAAGGAAGTGGTCGGCGAATTGAAGGCGCGCGGTCACGATGCGTACAAATTGCATCGCACCGTTGCGCGGCCCTGGGGGGCCTACACGGTGCTGCAGGAAGGCGCGGGCTTCAAGATCAAGCGCATCGAGGTGAAGCCCGGTGCGTCATTGTCATTGCAACTACATCATCGGCGTAGCGAGCATTGGGTCGTTGTCGAAGGCGTCGCCGATGTGACTTGTGGCGAAAAGCGCTACAAGATCCAGCACAACGAGTCGACGTTCATTCCCGTCAACACGAAGCACCGGCTCGGTAATTCGGGCACCGAGATGCTGGTGATGATCGAAGTGCAGTGCGGCGACTACGTCGGTGAGGACGACATCGTTCGCTTCGAGGACGTATACGGCCGCGTGACAGCCTAGCTACTACGCGGGCTCGTCGGGCCGCAGCTTGCGCTCGAGCCAGGCGATCTGATCTTTGAGAAGAAGCTTGCGGCGCTTGAGCCGCGTCAACTGCAGCCAATCGAAGTCGTTGCGAAGGTACAGGCGCTCGATGACGTCGTCGAGGTCGCGATGTTCCAGTGTCAGCTGTGCAATCTGTTGTCTCATCGCGACGCGTTGCGCGTCGCTGCCGGTGGGGTCCAGCGAGACCACGTTGGCCATAGGTTCGACCCTCCGTAGTGTTAATCGGGAAGCACGGTCGATAGCTTACGCCCGCGCCGGCTCGTGATGGCAATCCCCGCCAGAATCAACACGATACCGACGCCGTGATAGACCTCGAAGCGCTCGCCCAGAAAAATCGACGCCAGGATAACTCCGAATACGGGCATCAAATGCACGAAGAGGCCCGCGACGGGAGCGCCGATGAGCTCGACTCCGCGGTTCCAGAAGACATATGCGAGAACCGACGAGAACAGCGACACCGAGACGATCGCTGCGAAATTTGGAAGCGTCCAGGTCATCGAGCGCGACAGCGCGTTTTCGCCGAGCCACAGCGGCAACAGGAGTGCATCGCCGATGAGCGCAACGGCGAGAAGCAGTGACAGCGGATGCACGGTGCGCGGGGCACGGCGAAGCGACACCGTGTACAGCGCCCACATCGCCATCGAAACGATGACGAACAGGTCGCCTTTGTTGAGCCGCAGTGCGCGCAGCGCGTCGAGCGATCCCTGCGTGAGTATCGCGAGAACGCCGGCCAGTGAAATCGCAACGCCGGCAAGCTGTCCCGCATTCAGTCGCTCGTTGAACAGGACCCAGCTCATTGCGATGATCATCACCGGAATGAATGAATTGAGGATAACGCCGTTGGTTGCGCTGGTGTAGTTGAGCCCAACGTAGGCAAGCGCGTTGTGCGCAGCGATGCCGACTGCGCCGAGAAACACGAGCGCTTTCCAATGACGACGCAGCGTCGACCAATCGCGTGAAAGATGCGGCCATGCGAGCGGCAGCAGAATCAGCGAAGCAAACAGCCAGCGAAAAAACGTCATCGCCAGCGGCGGCACGTCTTCGTGAAGCGCGCGACCGATGATCCAGTTGCACGACCAGAACAGCGATGCAAGCGTTAGGAGGATATAGGGGGAGACGCTCAT
>DATLOI010000118.1:0-26777 GCA_035536295.1 Casimicrobiaceae bacterium | reverse complement strand
GTGGCGGGCGCATTGCGGGCATCGGCAAGGCCGGCAATCCGGACATTCAGCCCGCAGTGACGATCGTCATCGGACCGGGCACCGAAGCTATCGCCGGCGAAGGAATGATCGTCACCGCCGGCGGTATCGACAGCCACATTCATTTCATCTGCCCGCAGCAAATCGACGATGCGCTCGCATCGGGAATTACGACAATGCTGGGCGGCGGAACAGGACCGGCCACCGGGACCGCCGCAACGACGTGCACGCCGGGTCCATGGCATCTCGAGCGCATGCTGCAGGCGCTCGATGCATTCCCGATGAACTTTGGATTGCTCGGCAAAGGCAACGCGAGCCTTCCCGATGCATTGACCGAGCAGATCGAAGCCGGTGCGATTGGTCTCAAGCTGCACGAAGACTGGGGCACGACCCCTGCGGCGATCGATTGTTGCCTTGGTGTCGCCGAAGCCACCGATACGCAGGTCGCGATTCACACCGACACGCTGAACGAAAGCGGCTTTGTCGAAGCATCGATCGCGGCCTTCAAGGGCCGCGCGATCCACACCTATCACACCGAAGGAGCAGGGGGAGGTCACGCGCCCGACATCATCAAAGTGTGTGGCGAACGCAACGTCCTGCCGTCATCGACCAATCCGACGCGACCTTACACGGTCAACACGCTCGACGAGCATCTCGACATGCTGATGGTGTGCCATCACCTCGATCCGGCGATCGCCGAGGATGTGGCGTTCGCCGAATCGCGCATTCGACGCGAGACGATCGCGGCCGAAGACATTCTGCACGACCTCGGCGCTTTCTCGATGATCTCGTCGGACTCGCAAGCGATGGGACGCATCGGTGAAACGATCACGCGCTGCTGGCAGACCGCGCACAAGATGAAAGTGCAGCGCGGCTCGCTTCCGGGTGATCCTGTGCGTCACGATAATGCGCGAGCGAAACGTTACGTCGCGAAGTACACGATCAATCCGGCGCTCACGCATGGGATGGCGCATGAGATCGGCTCCGTCGAAGTCGGCAAATGGGCCGATCTCGTGTTGTGGAAGCCTGCGTTTTTCGGCGTCAAGCCGTCGCTGGTGTTGAAAGGCGGGACGATTGCGCTTGCGCAAATGGGTGATCCGAATGCGTCGATTCCCACGCCGCAGCCCGTGCACTCGCGACCGATGTTCGGCGCCTTCGGCGGTGCGCTCCACAAAAGCTCGCTCACCTTCGTGTCGCAGGCGGCGCTGGAGAGTGGCGTACCTGAGCGCATCGGCATCCAAAAACCCGCCGTCGCCGTTCGCGATTGTCGTGGCGTGACCAAAGCCGACATGGTCCACAACGATTACGCGCCGAAGGTCAGCGTCGATCCGGAGACGTACGTCGTGGTCGCCGACGGGCAGTCGCTGTTGTGCGAACCAGCCAGTGTGTTGCCGATGGCGCAGCGTTATTTCTTGTTTTGATGATCACGTTCGATCGTCGTGCAGCGCGCGGAGCAATGTGTGATGCGACGCTCACGCTCGACTGCGAGGCGCGCAGAAAGTCTCGTGTCAAAGTCACGTTGGACAGCGGCGAACAAGCCGGAATCATGTTGCAGTGGGGCGAATTGCTATGTCATGGCGACGTGCTTGCAACGGCCGAAGGCAGGCTCGTTCGCATCGTCGCAGCACCCGAGCCCGTAATGCTCGTGCGATGCAGCCACCCACGCGAGCTTGCACGCGTCGCCTATCACCTCGGCAATCGCCATGTCGCAGTGGAAGTGGGAGAGGGCGTACTGAAGCTCGCACCCGACCATGTGTTGCGCGCGATGGTGCAGGGACTCGGCGCCGAAGTCGAATTGGCGACGCTCCCCTTCGAGCCCGAGCCGGGTGCCTATGGCGCGCATGCTCATGATCCGTCGGGGGCGACGGTTGCGACCAAAATCACTGGATCAAAGCAAGCTTCATGACATCTTGCCTTCCGTTTGCGCGCATTCCCGCGATGCTTCAGCTCGCGAGTCCACTGCTCCCGGTCGGTGCCTACGCGTATTCGCAAGGCATCGAGCGTGCGGTGCATGATCGAACAATCCTCGATGCTGATGATGCGCAACGCTGGATCGTTGATTCGCTTGTCGGACCGATTGCCTACTTCGAAGCGCCGGTCTTCGTGCGTTTGCATCGCGCAGTTTGCGATGTCGACCGTGACCGATTCGCCGAATGGGACGAGCGCTTTCTCACCAGCCGCGAGACTCGGGAATTGCGTGAGGAGACGCTGCAGATGGGTGCCTCGTTGCAGACGCTCGCGCGCGGCTTGTCGCTTCCGATCCAGATCCACGATGTCGGATCGCTGACTTTTCCCGCTGCATTTGCGGCGTTCGCGAATGCACTCGGTCTTGACGAGCGCGAAAGTCTTGCTGCTTATCTTTGGGGCTGGCTCGAAAACCAGGTGACCGCCGCGCTCAAAGCCGTGCCGCTGGGTCAGCTCGCGGGCCAGAGGTTGTTGCTCGAAGCACACGAGACACTCGGCGTTGTGATCGCGACCGCGTCGAAGCTCGACGACGACGATCTGGTCAGTGCCGCGCCGGGGCTTGCGCTTGCGAGCGCGTTGCACGAGATTCAATACTCACGCTTGTTTCGTTCGTAATTCAAAATGCCTTCACGACATCACACGAATCGCGCCCCGCTGCGTGTGGGCGTTGGCGGTCCCGTGGGATCGGGCAAGACGACGCTGGTCGAGATGTTGTGCAAGGCAATGCGGGACCGCTGGAATCTCGCAGTCGTCACCAACGACATTTACACCAAGGAAGACGAGCGCCTGCTGGTCGTCGCCGAAGCGCTTCCGCCGGAACGCATACTCGGCGTTGAAACCGGCGGCTGTCCCCATACAGCGATTCGCGAGGATGCGTCGATCAATCTCGACGCCGTAGCGCGCATGTCGGCGCGCTTCCCGGGGCTTGACGTCATTTTCATCGAAAGCGGAGGCGACAATCTCGCGGCCACGTTCTCGCCGGAGCTTGCCGATCTCACGCTTTACGTCATCGACGTGGCCGGGGGAGAAAAGATCCCGCGCAAGGGCGGTCCAGGCATCACGCGCGCCGATCTGCTGATCATCAACAAGATCGATCTTGCGCCTTATGTCGGCGCTTCATTGGACGTGATGGAAAAGGACGCGCGACGGATGCGTGGCGCGCGTCCGTTCGTCTTCGCCAACTTGAAGACGCGACTCGGCGTGGACGAGGTCGTGCACTTCGTCGAGGAGCAGGGGATGCTGCGTTCCTGCTGACGAAGCGTCCGAGCGTGCCGCCTACCCCCGCGTCACGAACTCCTGCCGCGACTCGTCGAATTCCCACGCGCGCGCAAGATCGGCCTTGTTGGCGGCTTCGAGCATTTCAAAGAGCGCCGCGTGAATCGTTTCGCCGCGGGCGATCGCATCCTCGAGGATGCGCGCCGCTTCGCTGAGCCCTTCCTGCTTGCCGTCGAGATAGTCGTCGTTTCGAAACGAGATCCGCATGATCGTCTCCGGGATTGCTCGTGGTTCGAACAAGCAAGCCCCGGTCCCGCGAGGGAGGCGGACGACCGGCGGCATGACATGCGCGAAATTCCGCAGCGCGTCGAGCAGAAACGGCATGCACGCATGTCCATGTAGCCGACACCGACCGACGCGGGGCGTCAATCGCCGGGGTCCGACGTGCCATTCATCGTCTCTCCGATCGTGACTGCGTGAAGCGCGGATTTGCGTTGACGCACGCCACGGGGCAACATCCGCCCATGGCGGGGTCGCGTTCGCTCGTTCTTGCCGTCGCGCTGTTCGCGTGCGCGACGCCGCTGCGCGCGCAACTGCAGCCGACCGATACGCTGGCGCAGCGCGTTGCGCCGTGCACCGCTTGTCACGACGACACCGGGCGTCGCGGACGCGATGCCTACTATCCGCGCATCGCGGGCAAGCCTGCCGGCTACCTTTTCAACCAGCTCGTGCATTTTCGCGAAGGTCGTCGCTATTACGCGCTGATGACCTACCTCGTCGATCACATGACGGATTCGTATGTGACCGAGATAGCCGAGTACTTTGCAAATCTCGAGCGCCCGTACCCGGCGCCGCCCCCTTCAAAAGCAAGTCCGAACGTGCTCGAGCGGGGACGTGTTCTTGCGCTTGAAGGCGACCGGAACGAAAAGCTTCCGTCCTGCGCCGAATGTCACGGAAGATCGTTGACCGGAATCGCGCCTGCAATACCAGCTGTCGTGGGCTTGCCGCGGGATTACGTGTCGGCGCAACTCAACAATTGGAAAGCAGGCGTGCGGCGCTCGCTCGCACCCGATTGCATGGCGGACATCGCCAAACGCATGCGAGCCGATGACATCACGGCTGTTGCGACATGGCTCGCAACGCAACCAGTGCTCGGCAAGGCGATCGTCGCGACCGAGCGGCTTCCGCTCGAGTGCGGCGTCGTTACACCGGCGAAATGATGAGACGTCTCGCGCTCGCGCTGCTGGTCACAGCCGTCCTCGGCGTTGGCATCGTCTGGTGGCTAAACGTTCGCGACGAAGGCGACGAAGTTGCGAGTGGATCTCCAGCCACGCCAGCCAGCGTCGCGCAAGGCGAGTATCTCGCGCGCATCGGCAATTGCGCCGCATGTCACACGCGCCGCGGCGGCGCGACGTTTGCCGGCGGCCGAGGGATTCCCACACCATTCGGCACGATCTATTCGTCGAATCTCACGCCCGACGAGACAGGTATCGGTCGCTGGACGAGCGGCGATTTCTGGCGTGCGATGCACAACGGCCGCTCACGCGACGGACGCTTCCTTTATCCGGCTTTTCCGTATCCGCACTACACTGAAATGCGGCGCGAGGACGTCGATGCGCTGTTCGATTATTTGCGAACGCTTGCGCCGATCAAGGAGAGCAATCGTGCGCACGAGTTGCGCTTCCCTTACGATTTGCAGCCGTTGCTCGCGATATGGCGCGCGCTCTATTTCCGTCCCGGCATCTATCGAGCCGATGCCGCGCGTCCGGCGGAATGGAATCGCGGCGCCTATCTGGTGCGTGGTCTGGGTCATTGCGGTGCGTGTCATTCGAGTCATAACCCGCTCGGTGCTGCAACCGAGTCCGACGCGCTCGGTGGTGGACTGATACCCATGCAAGGCTGGTACGCGCCATCGCTTGCGTCGCGACGCGAAGCCGGCGTTCAGGATTGGGATATCGATCACATCGTTGCGTTGCTTCGCACGGGCATCTCACCGCGCGCGTCGGTGTTGGGACCGATGGCCGAAGTCGTCTTCAGCAGCACCCAATACTTGACCAACGACGATGTTCGCGCCATTGCAACCTTTTTGAAATCGCTGCCCGAGCCGCAAATATCAACCGCGAAGCCGCTGCTGCAGAAGGCAGCCGATCCAACCGCCGCACAAGTCGCGCGCGGACTCGAAATATACGAATCCCGCTGTGCCGAGTGTCACGGCAGCAATGGCGAGGGTCGCAAGTTCTATCCGGCGCTGGCGGGCAATCGCTCAGTCGTTCTCGACAATGTCTCGAATCCGATTCGCGCGGTGCTGTCCGGCGGATATCCGCCGGCGACCGCGGGGAATCCACGTCCCTTCGGCATGCCGCCGTTTGCGCCGTTTCTGTCGGACGATGAGGTCGCCGCAGTGGTGACCTACATTCGCAGCGCCTGGGGCAACACCGCGTCGGCCGTCGCCGAGTGGCAGGTGGCGCGAATGGCGCGGGGGGTTGCGCGCGAGTGAGCGTTATTCCCGCGACGCAAGACTTTCCCGGAGCTCACGCTTCAGAATCTTGCCCACCGGACTCACCGGAAAAGCGTCGACACATTCGAGTCGCTCGGGAAGCTTGAAGCTCGCGATTCCCTGCGTGCGCAAAAACGCGGTCAGCTCGTCGAATGTCAACGTTTCGCCTAGCTGCGGAATGACGAACGCGCACGCTTTCTCGCCGAATACCGCATCCGGCATTGCGACAAGTGCCACCGATTTGACTTTCGGATGCTTGACGATGAAACCTTCGACTTCCTCGCAACTGATTTTCTCGCCGCCGCGGTTGATGAAGTCTTTCTTGCGCCCCTCCGCGAACACATGGCGAGCCTGCTTGCGCACAATATCGCCCATGCGATAGAAGCCATCGGAGGTGAATGCTTCGGCGTTCTTCTCGGGCGCGTTGTAATAGCCGCGTATCGTGTATGGCCCGCGCGTCAGAAGCTCGCCCGGCTCGCCATCGGGCACGTCGATTCCAGCATCGTCGACGACTCGAATCTCGTCATCGTCTGCAACCGGCATCCCCGAGCTCGTGAGAACAAGCTCATCGGAATCGTCGAGCCGCGTCATGTTGATGAGGCCTTCGGCGGTGCCGTAAACCTCCTGCGGCACGCATTGAAAACGATTACGCATCCGGGCACGAAGCTCGGGCTGCAAGCGCGCGCCGCCGTTCTGAATCACGCGAAGCGTCGATAGATCGTAGCGCCGCGGCGCATCCGATTGCAGCCAATTGATGATGAGCGGGACGACGGCTGCGATTCCGGTGACACGTTCGCGTTCGACGAGCGCAAACACCGTATCGGCATCGCCTGACGGCGCTAGCACCAGCGTACCGCCGCGATAAAAGACTCCGAGCATCCCCGGCGAGGCGAGGTTGTAGTTGTGCGCCAGCGGGAGGATCGCCATGAACACCGTCTGCTCGTCGAAGCCCGCTGCTGCACTGCATAGCCTTGCGTTCAAGACGTAGTCGTCGTGCGTGCGCGGAATGAGCTTCGACAGCGACGTCGTGCCGCCGGAGAGCAGCATCGTTGCGACTTCGCCCGGATCGACGCGTGGGGAGGGCGTACCGCGCGAGTCGTCGCGCTCGAGCGCATCGAGCGCGCGCTGTGCCGGCCCTGCTTCGCCATCGACGAGCACCAGGCGTAACGATGGACACTCGGCCGCGATTTCGCGCGCGAGCATGCGGTAATCGAATCCCCCGACGACGTCGGGGACGATGTAGGCAGTCGCGGCGGATGACTTCACGAAATGCATCACCTCGTTGCGTCGATGCGCACGCAACGCCATCACCGGAATCGCGCCGATCGCCGTGAGCGCGAGATAGGTCATGACTAACGTTGGCGAGTTCGGCAATTGCACGACGACGCGATCGAGTGGCGCGATGCCTGCGGCAATGAGTCCCTGCGCCATGGATCGCGTCGCCTTGCCGAGTTCAGCATAGGTGAAGCGAAGCTCCCCAAAGATCAGTGCAATCTTGTCGGGATTGCGCGCGATGACGCGCTCGACCATCTGAAAAATCGTCACACCCTCCCAAAGTCCACGAGCGCGATAGTGCGCGGCAAGCTCGGCGGGCCAAGGTACGCAGCCGGTCAGCATTGCATGATTCTCGCCGTCAGGCGTGCCCCGGATGCAGCGCTTCCCAGGCGCGCGCAAGCGCAGGATCGCGGGTTCGCACGTCGTCGTGACTCACGCGGCCGGTGCGAGTCAGATAATCGTAAGCAAACGAGATCGGGTCGAGCGCAAGCTTCGGACCAAGATTCTCGTACCACTCGGTGCTTTTGATCGCGGCGTCCTGCAACGCATCGGACCCAGGCCGGCGCGTGCGCTCGAAGCGCCCGAGCAGCGCGGGGATGTCGTCGGGGAACGCTTTTGCCGCCTCGAACAACGCGATCGAGTCCTGCATCGCGAGTCGCGTCCCCGAGCCTACCGATGGATGCCCGGTGCGTAGCGCGTCGCCGAGCAGAACGAGATTGCCTGTGTGCCAGTTTCGATTGCTCACGATTCCGTAATTGAACCACGTCGATTTGTTCGATAGAAGCGCGTGACCTTCGAGATCGTCCACGAAGGCGCGCTCGCAGTAGGCGAGACTTTCCGCTTCGGACATGCGATCGAGCCCCGCTTGCCGCCACGTCACAGGATCGCATTCGACCAGAAACGTGCTGTGCGTGCGGCTGTAGCGATACGTATGCGCAATCATCAGCCCGTCACTGTTCTGACGGAAGATGAGCGAAAGCGGATCGAAAAGTTGCGTGGTTCCATACCACGCAAGCTTGTTTGGGCGAACGTCGATCGTCGGCTCAAACTCGCTTGCGAAACGCTTGCGGATCGTGCTGTTGGCGCCGTCGGCCGCGACGATCATGTCGCAATCCGGGAATCGGGTGACGTCGTCGATGCGATTGTCGAATGCAAGATCGACGCCGGTCTGGCGACAATGCTCGTGCAGGGCCTTGAGAAGATCGACACGCGCCATGCGATGGAAAACGTTGTTCGCAAGCGTCACCGGCACGTTACGATGAACGATGCGCATCGTGTCGAACACTTCCTGCCCGCGCGTCATCGACGCGTAGAGCTCGGGCGCGATGTCGCGAACGAACGCGAGCGCGATGTCGGTGAAGACGACACCCCAGCCGTAAGTCGCGCCTTCGGGATCGCGCTCGAACACGCGCACGTCGTGAGCAGGGTCCTCGCGCTTCATGAGATAAGCGAAGAAGAGGCCCGCAGGTCCTCCGCCGACGATCGCTATTTTCATCGCACGCTGTTCGGCGATTCCATGCAGCGAGCATAGCAGTTGCGATAGCGGTAACATCGCGAGTCGTTCGCGTCGCATGCATCGGGAAAGACAATGGAACTGCGCAACGTTGGCAACTCCGGCCTCCGCGTGTCGGTCGTCGGTCTTGGCTGCAACAACTTCGGCGGCCGCATCGATCGCGACGCCACGATGCGTGTCGTCGACCGCGCGATCGAGCGCGGCATTACGCTTTTCGACACGGCCGACAGCTACGGTAATCGCGGAGGCTCGGAAACCGGGCTGGGCGAAGCGCTTGGCACGCGACGCAAGGACATCGTGCTTGCAACCAAGTTCGCCTCGCCGATGGACGACGTCGACGTAAAGAAAGGTGCGTCGCGACGTTACATCATGAGCGCCGTCGAAGCGAGCCTTACGCGCCTTCGCACGGACTGGATCGACCTCTATCAACTCCATTGGCCCGATCCGCTGACGCCGATCGAGGAAACGCTGCGCGCGCTCGACGATCTGGTGCGTCAAGGCAAGGTGCGCTACATCGGATGCTCGAACTTGCCTGCGTGGCAAGTCGTCGATGCGCTATGGACGTCGCGGCATCATCATCTTGCAAGTTTCATATGTTCGCAGGACGAGTTGAGCTTGCTCGCCCGCGACAATCAGCGCGAGCTGCTACCGGCGTTGCGTGCGAGCGGCCTTGGCTTCCTGCCTTATTTCCCTCTGGCGGGAGGACTGTTGACCGGGAAATACAAGCGCGGTGCACCGTTGCCGAGTGGTGCACGTTTGGAGAAGTGGCCGGCCTCGGCGGATCGCTTTCTCACCGAGCGCAATTGGGTGCGCGCCGAAGCGTTGCAACGCTTTTGCGAGGAGCGCGGGCATACGATGCTCGAGCTCGCTTTCTCGTGGCTCGCTTCGCGCCAACCCGTGTCGAGCGTCATCGCCGGCGCAACGTCGCCGGATCAAATCGATGCAAACGTTGCGGCGATCGGCTGGCAATTGACAGATGACGATCTAGCCGAGATCGATCGCATCACTGCCTGATCGCTGTACCTCTCAGAGGTTGCGATCTTCGCGCCACAGTCCCAGCGCCTGCTGTGCCGGGCGATCCGAGAAACTGAATAGATAAGCGTCCTCGTCGGCTTCGAGGGCAAGGCTCGTCCACGAGGGAACGACGAAGTGGTCGCGCGGACCGAACTCGAACGTGTGCGTGGTCGGCGTGTCACCGGTATCGCTGGTCATCACCGCCCGACCGGCTCCCTCGACCACACTGAACACTGCACCGTCGGTTTGGCGATAGGCTCGACCGCGAAAGCCCGCAGGCAAGCGTTGCAGGAACGTTGCAATCGTCGGCATCGGCCAACCGCCGGTTGCAGGATTGGTGTAGCGCAGCTTGATGCCATCGCACGGATCGGCGGCCGCGAATCGCGCAAGCGATGCAAGCGATTCGCGCGCTCGCGCATATGGATAGGTAAAGAGCGGCGACGTCGCGCCGGGCGGCTGTCGATCGGCATGAGACATCGGCGCCATGTTTGCGCCGTGCAATGCCGCGCTGGCACCTTCGGGACGAGCGACCGCCTGCATCGTCGACTCCGAATTCTCGGCAAAGCCCGCATCGAAAAACGCCACCGTCGGAATATCGAGTCCGTCGAGCCACACGACCGGCTCGTTCCCTTCGTTGCCGTGATCGTGCCAGGTCCAGCTCGGCGTGATGATGAAATCGCCCGGGGCCATCGTCGTGCGCTCGCCATTTACAGCAGTGTAGGCACCGCTGCCCTCGACGATGAAGCGCAGCGCGCTTTGCGTATGCCGATGCGCGGGCGCAACTTCGCCGGGAAGAATCAGTTGCAATCCTGCGTACAACGAGCCCGTGACGCTCGAACGTCCGGGAAGCCCGGGGTTCTCGAAAATCAGCACGCGGCGAATGGCCTCTTCGGCGGTGATCAGCTGCCCGGCGCGCTCGATGAAAGGACGCACGTCGTCGTACTTCCACAGACAAGGGACGGCGGCGGGTCGCGGCTGCGGAGGAACCAATGCATGCAAAACTTCCCACAACGGCGTCAGGTGAAGGCCCGACATTTCACTGTACAACGCGCTACGCGGAGTCGACATGTCGTTCATGGCAAACCTTGCAGTGTGGCGTGAAGCGTCTTCGGAAGACCAGCGCGAAAGATCGAGCCGTGCAGCGATTCGCCAACCAGCCAGCGTGCAACCGCTTCGCGCAACGTCAATAACTTCGCAAGATCGATACCGGTGTCGATCTTCATGCTTGCCAGCATATACGCAACGTCCTCGGTCGACGCGTTGCCGCTGGCACCAGGCGCGTGTGGACAACCGCCGATTCCCGCGAGCGAGGCATCGAAGCGTGCGACACCGGCTTGCATCGCAGCGTAGATGTTCGCAAGCGCAAGCCCGCGCGTGTCGTGAAAATGGCCGCACCACATGCGCTCGCCCGCGATGTCGCGCGCTGCGCTGAACAACGCGTGCACTGCCAACGGATCGGCATACCCGACCGTGTCGGCGACGCTCACGCGATCGGCGCCCGCATCGAGCAACGCACGCAACAGCCGCAGCACTTCGGGCGGATCGACCTCACCCTGCAACGTGCAACCGAACGCGGTACCGACGCCGCCTTCGATCAATGTTTTCGAGCCAGCGGCATCGCGTGCCGCGCGAATGCGCGAGAACTCGGCGACCATCTCGTCGGGGGAGCGACGCACATTCGCCTGGCTGTGCGCCGCGCTCGCTGACAGCGGCACGATCATGAGATCGGCTTCCACTTCGAGTGCGCGCTCGGCGCCTTTCAAATTCGGGACCAGTACCGACACGAACAGTCCCGGCAGCGTTTTCGCAAATGCGACGAGCTCCGCCGTGTCGGCAAGTTGCGGCAGCAAGCGCGCGGGAACGAACGAACCGACCTCGATCTCGCGCAATCCGGCATCGTAGGCGCCACGAATCCAATCGCACTTGCGCTCGGTCGCAAGCGTTGTCGACAAGCTCTGCAATCCGTCACGCAGTCCCACTTCGCGGATGACGACGCTTTGCGGAAGTGAGTCGCTCATGGCGCGCGATGCTCTTTCAGCGCGAAACGATAGTGATGCAGCAACGGCTCGGTGTAGCCGTTGGGTTGTGACTCGCCTTCGAACACGAGCGCGCATGCCGCCAGAAACGCGATTGAATTGTCGAACTCCGGCGCCATTGGGCGATAGAACGGATCGCCGGCGTTCTGGCGATCGACGACGCTCGCCATGCGCTCGAATGCCGCGCGGACTTGGTCGCGGGTCACTACACGATGCTTCAGCCAGTTCGCGACGTGCTGACTCGAAATGCGAAGCGTTGCGCGGTCTTCCATGAGTCCGACGTTGTGGATGTCGGGCACTTTCGAGCAGCCGACACCCTGATCGATCCAGCGCACGACATACCCCAGGATGCCTTGCACGTTGTTGTCGACCTCGCGGGCGATTTCCTCATCGTTCCATGGCGGTTTCGCGACAACGGGAACGGTTAGCAGGCCGTTCAGCAACTCGTCACGCTGCGCATGGGCGTCGATTTTTTCTAGATCGCGCTGTACCGCCGCAACATCGACCTCGTGATAGTGCAATGCGTGCAGCGTCGCGGCAGTCGGCGATGGCACCCACGCCGTGTTCGCACCGGCCTTGGGATGCGCGATCTTCTGTTCGAGCATCGCCGCCATCAGATCGGGCATCGCCCACATTCCCTTGCCGATCTGCGCGCGGCCGCGCAATCCGCATGCAAGCCCGACTAGCACGTTGCTGCGCTCGTAGGCGGCAATCCACGCCGATGACTTCATGTCGCCTTTGCGAATCATCGGGCCGGCGTTCATTGCAGTATGCATCTCGTCGCCCGTTCGATCGAGAAAGCCGGTGTTGATGAATGCGACGCGCGCCGCGGCGGCGCCTATGCACGCTTCGAGATTGACGCTGGTGCGCCGCTCTTCGTCCATGATGCCGAGCTTTACCGTGTTGCGCGGCAGGCCGAGCAGATCTTCGACGGCCGCGAAAAGATCGCTTGAAAACGCGACCTCGGCCGGCCCGTGCATCTTCGGTTTGACGATATAAATCGCGCCGGTGCGCGAATTGAGCTTGTGCGTACGATCGTGCTTCGCGATCAACGTCGTGATGACAGCGTCGAGAATTCCTTCGGGAATTTCAGCACCGTCGCGTTCGACGATCGACGGGTTGGTCATCAAGTGCCCAACGTTTCGCACGAACAGCAGCGAGCGACCGTGCAGCACGAGCGGGCGACCATCGGCCCCTTCGTAGCGACGATCCTCGTTCAGACGTCGCGTAAACGTCCGATCACCTTTCCGCACTTCCTCGGTGAGCGTTCCGTGCATGAGCCCGAGCCAGTTGCGATACAGCGCGACTTTGTCGTGTGCATCGACGGCAGCGACCGAATCTTCGCAATCCATGATCGTCGTCAGCGCCGCTTCGACGACGATGTCCTTTACGCCGGCGCGATCGGTGCGTCCAAGCGCGTGATCGCGGTCGATCTGGATCTCGAGATGAATGCCGTGATTGCGAATCACGATGGCCGTCGGCGCGCTCGCGGGACCCTGATGACCGCGAAACTTCGAAGGATCGGCTAGCTCGCTTTCGCCATCGCGCAATGTCACGCGCAACTTGCCGTTGCGAACGTTGTACGCAGTGGCATCTTTATGCGAGCCGCGTGTCAGCGGTGCGGCACGATCGAGCAGCTCACGCCCGCGCGCAATGACCACCTTGGCGCGTTCGGCGTTGAATGCGTCGCCGCGCGCGATTGCGCCGCTGTCGGGGATCGCATCGGTGCCGTAGAGCGCGTCGTAGAGGCTTCCCCAGCGCGCGTTCGCTGCGTTCAGCGCGTAGCGAGCGTTGGAGACCGGCACCACCAGCTGCGGGCCGGCTTGCTCGGAAATCTCGGGATCGACGTCTTCCGTTTTCGCCTGCACGCCACCCGGCTCGTCGACGAGATAACCGATGCGTTGCAAGAACGCCCGATACGCGGGCGGATCGCTGATCGGTCCTGGATGCTCGCGATGCCATCGATCGAGCTCGCCTTGCAGGCGATCGCGCTCGGCTAGAAGCGCGCGATTGCGCGGCGTAAAGTCGGCGACGATGCGCGCGAATCCCTGCCAGAACGCTTCGGGATCGACGCCCGTACCGGGGAGCGCTTCTTCGTCGACAAACCCCGCGAGCACGCGCGCCACGCCAAGTCCGCTGCGAACGTCGCGCTCGCTCACCCTGCTTGCAGCCGTCATCGAGGTCTGGTTCTGTCCTTTGAAAAAGGGAGTATGCCCCGTCGAGCAATCGAGCGCGTCCGATGGCTTATCGCACGTGGCGTTCCTCGGAATCGGAGGTGCGGATCGCGCGTACTCGCTCGAGCAGGCGGGGCGCCTCCATGCGCTCTACCCATTCGGCGAAGTCGTCGGTAGCACGTTGCCAGCGCAGCGTGTCAACCTTCTCGAACAACTTCGCATCGTCTTTCAGCGTCGCGAGTTGCTTGAACAAGAGCGCCGGCGAACGACGCTCGCCGAGCAGCGCATCGGGAAAACATTCGATCGGACCGTGACGGTTCAGCATCGCGGCCGCCGTGACCGCACCAATGCCGGGAATGCCGGGGTAACCGTCCGCCGCATCGCCAACGAGAGCGAGATAATCGGGAATCAACGAAGGTTCAACGCCGAATTTCGCGCGCACGGCATTCGCATTGAGCATCTTTTTCGCGCGACGATCCATCTGCACGATGAAATCATCGCGCACGCATTGCGCGAGGTCCTTATCGACGGTCCAGATGCAGATCTTTTCGACACGCTCGTCGAGTGCAGCGATGCGTGCGGCGGAAGCCAGCGCGTCGTCCGCTTCGAGCTCCACCATTGGCCAGACGACCACGCCCATGGCCGCCAGTGATTGCTCGAGCGGAACGAATTGCTTCCAAAGCGCTGGCTCGATCCCCGCGCCTGTCTTGTAGCCCGGCCACAAATCATTTCGAAAGGACTCGATCACGTGATCGGTCGCAACGCCGATGTGCGTGGCGCCTTGCTCCAGCATCTGCACGACTGTGCCGATGACGCCCGCGACAGCGCCCAATGGCGCATCCTCACCTTTGTTGAAGCGACGAAGCCCGTAGAAGTGACGAAACAGCTCGTAGGTTCCGTCGACGAGATGGATGATCATGGGTGATGCGGATATTGCCCAATCGCGGAAACGCTATTAGCTTGTCGCTTACACAGCTCATCGGTGTGCAAGCCGACGCCGATTGACCGGGATAGCGCCATGTCGAATACACAAGGATCGCTCGAAGCGTGGATAGGAAAGCAGGAAACGCTGACGGATGTCATCACCTCGACGCCGTATGCAGCGCTTTCCGCGATATTCGATCGCAATCCCGTGAGGCCGCCAGCCGGGACGCCGCTTCCTCCGCTGTGGCATTGGCTTTACTTCTTGCCGCTGGTTCGTCAATCGGAAATCGGCCCCGACGGACATGCCAAGCGTGGTGGGTTTCTTCCGCCCGTACCGCTGCCGCGGCGGATGTGGGCCGGCAGTCAATTCGAATTTCGTCGGCCGCTTTGCATAGGCGACAGCATCAATCGTGTTTCAACAATCGAGAGCGTGAGCGAGAAAACGGGACGCAGTGGTTCGCTCGTTTTCGTGAAAGTACGACATGAAATCCACCGCAACGATGACAGAGACGTCGCGATCACCGAGTTTCACGACATCGTTTTCCGGGAGGTGACTTCCGGCGGGCCAGCACCATCGCAACGAGCGCCGGAGCGATCGACGTGGAGCAAAGACTGGATTCCGGATGACGTGCTCTTGTTCCGTTACTCGGCGCTGACATTCAACGGGCACCGGATTCACTATGACCGACGCTACGTGACCGAAGTTGAAGGCTATCCGGGACTTGTCGTGCACGGACCGTTGATTGCGACGATGTTGCTCGATCTTTTGCGAACTCACCATCCAGAGTCGCGCGTTACGCGTTTTCAATTCAAGGCGGTCAGTCCGCTGTTCGACATTCATCCGTTCAGCGTGTGCGGCGATCCCCTCGCGGACGGCAACTCGTTTCATCTATGGGCGCGCGACCACCAGGGTGCGCTAGCGATGGACGCGACTGCGGTCATCGAACGAGCAGCGACCCAAATTTGGTGTGGTTGATCGAAGGTTGCTCCGAGTGGCGGGCGTCGACAGCCGCTCGTCCCATTCGCCTTAGCAACGTGATTGCAATTCACTAATCTTGCACGTTCGTTACATGCACGATCGAACGGCACACGAAAATGTCGATATACCGCGGTTGGCGACCACGTCCGGAAGACATCCACACAACGTGTATCAAACAGTCACGTAACGCAGAGGATCCACTGATCGAAGGCGCACCACCGCCGATTCACCTGCGGCGAGCGCAACCCGTCAACACTTTGCTTCCCGCCACTGCAGTTTGGCTCGCAAACATTCCCGAAAAGTTTCGGCCGACTGCGTTGGCCTCGCAGTTTCCGAGGATTGCGAACATGCTCGGCGCGGCGTGGCGCGACCCTGTCGCCCGCGGAAACTACTTGGAGAACTTATTGACCGGCGGCGGGCGGGTTGGCCGAAGGGGGTTTCCAGCCGCAGTGGTGCGGGACTTGCAAAGGCTGCACGCGGTGCACGGGATTTTGTGCGGTCTCAAGCAATCGATCTGGACCGGGGATGCGAGTTATGGCGTTCGAGCAAGTGCACGGCGGTGATTGATTGGTGCGCCATTTGCGCATGCTCCTAGAAGCCACACGTCAATTGGTTCGAAGTATGGACTGAGGAACATCCGAGCTTACGAAGGCCGAAGTGTTACCCTTGAGTCGGTAAGATCACCCGACCTGGTCGTGACGCGGCGAAGGAGGTTCCAATGGATGAGCGTGCACGGATATCGACCGACGTCGGTGTCCATTCACTCGATCATTTCGCGCTCGCCGTTCCCAATCTAAGCGACGCCCGCACGTTCTACGGCGCCTTCGGCCTCGACGTAAAGGACGAGCAGGGAACGCTTGGCTTGTACGCGCGCGGCAATCCGCACCGCTGGGGTGTAGTTCGCGCCGATCCACGAAGGCACCTGGCGTGGCTGTCGTTCGGAGCCTACGCGCGCGACCTGCCGCGATTCGAGGAGCGCCTGAAAAAGAGCGGCGTTGCAGCGGCTGCCCCGCCCGCGGGTGCGCGGGACGACGGCCTGTGGTTTCACGACATGGATGGATCGCCCGTGCATATCGGCGTCGCCGACAAGAGCTCACCGGACGCGAAGGTGCCGCTCGCGGCGCTCGAATGTGCGTCCGCCGGGGCACGCGGAGCACGCAAACGCAGCGAGGTTCCGCACGTCAATCCCCGGCGTCTGTCGCACGTCCTGCGCTTTACGCCGAATGTTCCGCGCGCAGTTGCTTTCTACGAAGACGTGCTGGGAATGCGGCTCTCCGACCGTTCGGGAGACGGCATTGCGTTCCTGCACGCGGTGCACGGCAGCGATCATCATGTCGTCGCGTTCGCAAAATCCGATGCGCCGGGCTATCACCATTCGAGTTGGGACGTGGGCTCGCTCGAGGAGGTGGGCTTGGGCGGCATGCAGATGGCGGCAAAGGGCCATACGCATGGCTGGGGACCGGGGCGACACGTGCTTGGTTCGAACTATTTTTGGTATGTCCAGGATCCGTGGGGAAGCTTCGCGGAATATAGCGCGGATATCGATTACGTTCCCGCAGCCACGCATTGGAATGCGGCCGATTACCCGCCGGACGACGCGTTCTACTTGTGGGGCCCCGGTCCACCTCAGGACTTCGTGACCAACTACGAATCGACGGTGCGCTAGTGTTTTGAGTCAGTGAACTCACCACACTAGAACGCCCCGCGTTTTATGAAACGACTTTTAGGAGGAGTTGTCATGACAATCGCGCAATGCGTGACGCGCTGCCTGAGCTCGATTGCAATCCTCGCGCTAGTGATGGCGGCTACCGTCCACGCGCAAGGCACGCAACCCCCGATTCGCATCGGCAGCACGCTGGCCCTTACCGGGCCGCTCGCAGCCACGAGTCTCGTGCACAAGGTGGCCGGCGAGATTTACGTCGAAGAGCTCAACAAGCGCGGCGGCCTTTTGGGTCGGCGCGTCGAATGGATCGTCAAGGACGATCAGTCGAAGCCGGAGCTTGCCCGCACGCTCTACGAGCAGCTGATCACTGCCGACAAGGTCGATCTGTTGATGGGTCCTTACGCCACTGGCGCGATCCTGTCGGCAATGGGTGTTGCGCAGCGCTATAACAAGGTGCTGATCCATCACACGTTCGGAATTCCGTCGCTCGCCAAGTACGATATGCACTTCCCCGCGTGGTCGCTGGGCAGCGAGCCCGGCGCCACGGTGCCCAACACGGTGTTCGACATGCTTGCAACAGCGGCGAAGCCGCCCAAGACGATCGCGGTCGTCACGAGCAAGTTCCCTTCGGTGCACTTCATGTCGCTTGGCGCGCGCGAGGTGGCGAAAAAGCGCGGACTCTCCGAAGTGGTGTTTCTCGAATGGGATTTCGGCAATCTCGACTTCGGACCCATCGCGGCCCGCGTCAAGGATGCGAAGCCCGACTTCGTCTGGGTTGGCGCGATCGGCCTCGAGGGCAATCAGTTGCTCGAGGCGATGCACAAGATCGACTATGCGCCGCCACTGCACTTCCACATGTATCCGGCACCCGGTCCGATGTCAAAGTCGCCTTACACCAAGAACGCATTGTCGATGACGATCTTCGAAGAGAGTCCGCCTTTCACGAAAAACACCGGCGCTGCGGACTTCATTCCGATCTACCGCGAGCGTGCGGCGAAGGCGGGAATTCCAGACAATTCGGTCGAGACGCAGGCGGCCGCTTCGTACACTGCGTGGCAGATCCTCGAAGCGGGCGTTAAGGGGACGAACAGCCTCGATGACAAGGCCATCGCCGCTTGGCTCAAGAAGAATCGTGTCGACACACTGCAGGGCAAGCTGCGCTTCGACGGTCCCAGCAATTACGGCGACGATCTCATGCGCGTGAAGCAGGTGCAGAACGGTCGCTGGGTGATCGTGTGGCCGAAGGAGTACGCAGCACCAGGCGCAAGCCTTCAGGTGCAGTAAACGTGGCCGAGCACGCGCCCGGCATCAAGCCGGACCCGCGTCGATGACCTTCCCGAGCGCGGCGCTGCTCATGCAGTCCGCGCTTTCCGGGGTGTTCATCGGCGCACTCTACGGCCTTCTGGGACTCGGGCTTGGTCTTTCATGGGGCCTTCTGCACCTCATCAACCTCGCCCACTTCGCGTTCGCATTCCTCGCTGCCTACGTGTGCTATCAGTTGGCGACGGTGGGCGGCGTCGATCCGCTCGCAAGTCTTGCCATCATCGTCCCGTCGTTCTTTCTGCTCGGCGTGATCGTTCAATGGCTGCTCGCGCGCTTTGAAGTGTCGCCGCTCAACTCGCTGCTGGCCACGTTCGGACTCACCGCCATCGTGGAAGCAGGGATCCAGGCGATCTGGACCGCGGACTTTCGCAAGCTCGATTCGTCGTACGCGCTCCAAAAATTCCGCATCGGCGAACTGTTCATCCCGGTGCCCGAGTTGATAACGCTCATGCTCGCGCTCGGATTGTCGATCGCGATCTGGGCGGCGATGCGCTACACCGATCTTGGGCGCGCATTGCGCGCGGCGGCGGAAGATGGTCCGATGGCCGCAGCATACGGCGTCAATCGCCAACTGCACGCATTGTTACTTTCGGGCGTGTGCACCGCGCTTGCCGGAATCGCCGGCGTCTGTCTCGCCTTGAGCTTCACGCTCACGCCCGCGCAGATTTACGCCTGGGTCGGCGTCGTCTTCGCCGCCGTGATGCTGGGCGGCCTCGGCAGCGCGCTCGGGCCGCTTATCGCCGGCGTGATCATTGGCGTTTCCGAGGCGCTGACGATGGCGGTCGCCTCACCTTCATGGGCGCCGATCGTATCGTTCACGCTTTTGATCGTCATTCTTCTCGTGCGGCCGGGTAAAGCCTGAGCGTCGATAAAACGATCGTCGGGATTGTGGTTGCCGGCGTGGCGCTTGCCGCGTTGCCGTTCGCGAATCTGCCGGCGTTCTACGAGTCGTTCCTTTATCTGATTTTTCATTGGGTCGTGCTCGCGACCTCGTGGAACATCCTGTCCGGCTACTCGGGGTATTTCTCGTTCGGACACGGTGCGTTCTACGGCGTCGGCGTCTACACGACAGCCACGCTCGCCGGCCGCTACGATGTGCCGTTTCTCGCGACGTTGCCGGCGGCCGCGCTCGTACCGGCGCTCTTGGGCATCGCGCTTGGCGCCGTCGTGTTTCGAGTTAGAAGCGTGCGGGGCGAATTGTTTGCGCTGTTGACGCTTGCGGTGACGTTTGTTCTGGCGACGATCGTGCTCAACACCCCAATCGACGGTGGCCCCGGCGTCTATCTTTCGGCGGTGCCCATTCCATCGATCGCGCCCACACCGGCCGGCGCCTTCTACATGATGGCGCTGACACTTGCGACGGCAACGCTCGTGATCGCTTACGCGGTTCGCGAGGCGAGGCTCGGCGTCGGGCTGTTCGCGATTCACGACGACGAGGATGCAGCAGAAGTGATGGGTGTGCCCACATATCGCTACAAGCTTCTTGCTTTCGCGATTTCTTGCGCGCTGGCGGGCATCGCCGGCGGCATTCAAGCGGTATTCGTCACGTACGTGACTGCGAACGGCACGTTCAACATCACGGTGCCGTTGACCGTAGTGTTGATGAGCGTGTTGGGTGGAACGCGGCACTGGGCCGGGCCCGCATTGGGCGCACTCGTCATCACCGCTTTGCTTTATGCCTTCACTGCAGGCGATCAAGCCGTCGCGGGCAAGGCCGTGGTCGGCGCCATCCTGATTGCGTCGGTTCTGTTCATGCCCGAAGGCATTCTTCGCCGCGCGTCGCTTCGCAGCGACCAAAGGACCGCCGATACAGCGCCCCCCGCCGAGCCCGTCATCGAGAACCCGCCACCACGCACGCGCCGATCGGCTTCGGCGCCGCTGCTCGCCATCCGCGGCGTGCGCAAATCCTTTCGCGGTGTGCGTGCACTCGCTGGGGTCGATCTTGACGTCCACGAGGGCGAGATTCTCGGCATGCTCGGCCCGAACGGTTCGGGCAAGTCGACGCTGATCAATGTCGTCAGCGGACATTTTTCAGCCGACGCGGGGAACATCGTGTTCGGCGGCGTGGAACTGGTCGGCCTGCCGGCGCATCGCATTGCACGCGCGGGTATTGCGCGCACCTATCAGATCCCGCGACCCTTCGCGCATCTGACTGTGCTCGATAACGCCGCCCTGGCTGCGATGTTCGGCGGCGCATTGCTCCACCGGCGGGCCGCGAGAGCGCGTGCCCGTCGCTGGCTCGAATTCACGGGATTGCCGCAACACGCGCATGCGTATCCGAGCGAGCTCAACCTGCATCAGACAAAGTTCCTCGAGCTTGCTCGCGCGCTCGCCTCGCACCCGCGTCTCGTCCTGCTTGACGAAGTGTTGTCCGGCTTGACGCCCGCGGAAATCGACGAGGCCGTTGCGCTCATCCGCCAAATTCGCGATTACGGCACGACCATCGTCTTAGTCGAGCACGTGATGCGAGTCGTGACTGCGCTGTCCGACCGCATCGTCGTTCTCGACCAGGGCTGCGTCTTGGCGCACGGAAGCGCAAGTGAGGTCATGCAGCGCGAGGAAGTCGTCACCGCCTATCTCGGCAAGCCGCATGCTTAGCGTGCGAAACCTTTCCGCCGGCTATGGCGCGGCACCCGCGCTCTGGGACATTTCGCTCTTCGTTGCCGCCGGCGAACTCGTATGCGTCGTCGGACCGAACGGTGCAGGCAAGACGACGCTCATCAATACGATCGCAGGATTGATCCCCGTGCGCACGGGGCAACTCGCGATCGAGAAACGCGACGTCACGCACATGCCGCCGCATCGCTTCTGCGAGGCGGGCATCGCGCTCGTACCCGAAGGCCGGCGGCTTTTCGTCGGCATGACCGTGCGCGAGAACCTGGAACTCGGCAGCTACGTCCCTCGCGCACGCGCTGCGCGCGCCGACTCGCTTGCGAAAGTGTGCGAGCTGTTTCCAGTCGTGCGCGATGTCCTCGACCGTACCGCCGGTACGCTCTCTGGAGGCCAGCAACAGATGGTAGCGATCGGCCGCGCGTTGATGGCGCGACCGCGCCTGCTGCTGCTCGACGAGCCGTCCCTCGGGCTCGCGCCGCGCATCGTGCTCGACTTGTTCGACGCGATCCAAAAAATCAATGCCGTGGGCACCGCGGTGTTGCTCGTCGAACAGAACGTCGCGATGGCGCTTAAGATCGCGCGTCGCGCCTATGTTCTCGACGAAGGACGTGTCGTTGCCGAAGGCTCACCTGAAGTGCTCGCCGACAAGCCTGCGCTCCGACACGCGTATCTTGGTATCGCTTCCTCGCCTACGGACGACCGTGGTCATGGCTGAATCCCTTCGGATTCTCGGAGTTGCCGGCAGCCTGCGACGCGGCTCGTTCAACCGGTGGCTGTTGGACAACGCTCGCGCGCTCGCGCCGCCCACACTTGACATAGAGCCGTTCGATATCGATGCGCTGCCGCTTTACAACGCCGACCTCGACAACGATGCCGAGCGTCCACAAACAGCGCGACGACTGAAGGAGGCGATCGCGGCGTGCGATGGCGTGTTGATCGTCACTCCCGAATACAACCACGGCGTTCCCGGCGTTACGCAAAACGTGATCGATTGGGCGTCGCGTCCGGCGTTCAAATCGCCGCTGGTGGGAAAGCCGGTTGCGATGATGGGTGCATCGGGCAGCGCGAGCGCCACGATGCGCGGGCAGCAGATGCTAAAGCTCGTGCTGATGTCGACGTTGGCGGAAGTGTTTCCGCATCCCGGTGTTGGCATTCCGTTCGCGAAGGAAAAATTCGATGCCGACGGCCGGCTCGCGCACGAACCCACGCGCGAATTCGTCGCAGCGTTTCTGCGCGACTTCGAGCGCTGGATTCGCCGGTTCTCGAGCGTTGACAGTTCCTAAGGAGAATCGCGATGAAACGAAGCACCGAGCGGTTCCTGACGACCCACACCGGGAGTCTGCCGCGCCCCCACGATCTCGTGAGAACGATGTATGCGCGTGAGGAGGGAGTCCCGGTCGATGCCTCGGCGCTCGCGAAACATGTGGCCGACGCAGTCGCGGAAGTCGTTCGCAAACAAGTCGACGCTGGCATCGACATCGTGAATGACGGGGAAATGAGCAAACCGAGTTACGCGACTTACATCAAGGACCGGTTGGCGGGATTTGGCGGCGCCGGCAATACGTTCGTCTACCAGGATCTCGCCGAGTTTCCGAATCTCGCCAAGCGCGTGTTCGGCGATCCTGGACGCTCGCGCCGCAAGACGCCGGCTTGCAACGCTGCGATCTCCGTTCGCGACCCGCAGGCCGCGCACATCGACGTCGAGCATCTCAAAGCAGCTACTGCGAACGTCGGGGTGCAGGAGACGTTTCTCTCGGCGGCGTCTCCCGGCGTGATCTCGCTGTTTTTCGCCAACGAGCACTATCCAAGCGAAGAGGCGTACGTATTCGCGATCGCTGATGCGATGCGGCACGAGTACGAGACGATTGCCAAAGCCGGCGTCCTTTTGCAAATCGACTGTCCCGATCTCGCGATGGGACGCCACATTCAGTACGCGAGCCTTTCGCTCCAGGAGTTTCGCAGCAAAGCGCAC
Organism: Casimicrobiaceae bacterium; assembly: GCA_035536295.1. GTDB lineage: Bacteria > Pseudomonadota > Gammaproteobacteria > Burkholderiales > Casimicrobiaceae > VBCG01. The sequence goes on along the minus strand of DATLOI010000118.1, from coordinate 3,596 downwards.
ATGCACGTCGAGGCGCTCAACCATGCGCTCGCGAACATTCCTGCCGAGCGGGTCCGCATGCACCTTTGCTGGGGTAACTACGAGGGTCCGCACCATTGCGACGTTCCGCTAGCCGACATCATCGACATCGTGTTTCTCGCGCGGCCGAGCGCGATCTCATTCGAAGCCGCCAACCCGCGTCACGGACACGAGTGGGCGCTGTTCGAGCACGTCAAGTTGCCCGACGGCAAGCTTTTGATCCCGGGCGTCATCGAATCGAAGACCAACTTCGTCGAGCACCCTGAATTGATCGCACAACGGATCGGACGCTACGCGAAGCTCGTCGGCCGCGAGAACGTCCTCGCCGGAAGTGACTGCGGTTACGGCACGTGGGTTGGGCAGGCTGCGGTCGATCCCGATGTCGTGTGGGCAAAGATGCGCGCGTTGGCGGAGGGGGCACGGCTTGCGTCGCGGGAGTTTTGGCTGCGTTGACAGGAGGCGTTTCGACCGGAACCCGCGCAGCAGAACGTCAAGTCATGGCCCGGCGAGGCATAAATGTCGGGAGACCCTTGGAGAGCTAGCCTGTACAAGGAACGGCGGCCGCACCCTTCCCACTCTCGAGGACATGGCCACTTTCAGAATGTGAGTGAACCGAGACAAGGGTAATAAAACGTGACGGACATGGGTAATACTTTCCGCGTTCGAGCGGGAGTGTCTATGCCGTGGAGGGAGTGTTCGGTGATGGACGAGCGCCCGCGGTTAGTGGCCAAGTTACTCGACGGCGAATCGATGACGGAGGTTTGCCGTGATTTTGGGATATCTCGCAAGCTCGGTTACAAGATCTTCGCCCGCTGCAAGGAGCACGGCGCCGAGGCGTTGAGCGATCGCTCGCGTCGACCGGTGCGGCATGCCAATCGAATCGATGCGCGAGAACACGCCGATCACCGCGACGGCAGCTGATAAGGCGCGGGGGGTTGAGATTGACAGCGGTTCCAGCCGTGCCGCTAAATGATGCACTTCAGCGACGTTCGGCATCCAACTTGACCTCCGCCACCTCTAGGCGCCCTCGGGCGATGGGCGAGTCGTAGTTGGGGGCTTTCAGCTGGGTCATGGTGAAGGATGCGCGCTTGCACGCCGATGAACTACTTCGGGTGACGCTTGCCAGCATCGGCGATGCCGTCATTACGACGGATGCGGAGGGCCGCGTTACCTATCTCAATGCCGTAGCCGAGTCACTGACCGGCTGGAAGATAGCCGCAGCGGCGAGACAACCTTTGGAAACAGTATTCCGCATCGTTAGCGAAAACACCCGAGAACCGGTGGAGAATCCAGCGACGCGGGCATTGCGCGATGGCGTGGTCGTCGGTCTTGCCAACCATACGCTTCTTATCGCCAAGGACGGTACCGAATGTCCTATCGACGACAGCGCCGCTCCTATTCGCAATAGTGAGGGCACGCTGTTGGGCGTGGTGCTGGTATTTCGAGACGTTACCGCTCAACGGCAGGCCGCCCGACGGATTGCCGATAGTGAGGCTCGAAAAGCCGCGATTCTCGACACGGCCCTCGACTGCATCATTACTATCGACCACCAGGGTAGAGTTTTGGAGTTCAACCCAGCCGCCGAGCGGACTTTTGGTTACCGCCAAGCCGATGCAATAGGCCGCGAGATGGGCGAGCTCATCGTACCGCCCGCCCTGCGAGACGCGCACCTCAAAGGCCTGACACGCTATTTGGCGACCGGAGAAGCGCATGTCCTTAACCGTCGCCTTGAAATCACGGCAATGCGCTCTGATGGCACCGAATTTCCCGTCGAGCTGGCAATCACACGCCTTGCCGTTGAAGGTCCCGCGGTGTTCACGGGTCATCTTCGCGACATCACCGAGCGTAAACAAATCGAAGAAGCGCTCAAGGAAGCCGATCGGCGCAAGGACGAGTTTTTGGCGATGCTGGCTCACGAGCTTAGAAACCCTCTCGCTGTCGTTCGCAACGCCACGCAAATATTCCGACTGAGCGGCACAACGCGAGAGGCAATCGAGTCGGCATCGGCGATGATGGAACGGCAGGTTCTCCACCTTGTTCGTCTTGTCGACGACTTGCTCGATGTGAGCCGCATCAGCCGAGGCAAGACTGAACTGCGGAAGGAACACATCCAGCTTGCTGACGTCTTGAATCAGGCCGTGGAAGCAGCACGCCCGCTCAGCCAAAGCATGGGCCACACGCTTATCGTCACCATGCCGCCCGACCCCATCCACCTGAATGCAGATCCCACCAGGCTGGCTCAAGTGGTGGGCAATCTCCTCAACAACGCGAGCAAGTACACCGATCATGGCGGACGGATCGAGCTAACAGTCGAGCAAAACCGTCACGAGGCGATCATTCGAGTCAGGGACACCGGGATTGGAATCGGGAAGGAGCAACTGGACCGAATTTTCGATTTGTTCGCTCAAGGCGATAGCTCGCCGCAGCGTTCACAGAGCGGGCTTGGTATTGGATTGACGCTGGTAAAGCAACTAGTGGAAATGCACGGAGGGACGGTGGAAGCGCGTAGCGCCGGTCTCGGTCACGGGAGCGAGTTCGTAGTGCGCGTTCCAATATTGTCAACTGCTTCGAACGTCAAGACCTGAGTCGGTGGCTTGAGGCAGCACCGGCGCCGGCATCGCATCGGAATCAAGTCTCTTTGGCGGAGAGGGCGTCATTCACATTGCGGGGCGTAACCGCTTACAGCGGTCAAAGTTACCCCGCAAAGTTACCCCCGAGTAGGTGGCGCGCTGCGTCGTCCGGCAGTTTTGAGTTTCCGCGCAGTGCCGTCTAAGCTTCCAGCCGGAATGGGCCGACTCGGTCCATTTGAACGGGGGGCCATGACGAGCATCGTTGCGCGCTTCGCATTGTGTCTGCTATTGGCTGCGTGTTTAGCAATTGGCGATAGAACTGCGTCGGCAAATTCCTGGGGCTTGGATCGCTCGGACATCTGGTGGAATCCGAACGAGAGCGGTTGGGGCGTGATGATGGTTCAACAGCAGGAGTCCATTTTCATCGCGATGTTTCTCTATGGCGCAGACACAAAGCCCCACTGGTACACCGGACTCCTCTCCTATAACGGCTCGATCTACCAGGGCGACATCGGCGAGAGCACCGGCCCGAATCACACGGGGGCGTTCAACCCCAATACCGTCGCGCGGCGCACTGTCGGGACTGCTCGTCTCACGCCGAACGGGGACAATCGATTTACGCTAAATTACACCGTTGACGGCGTCGCGGTAACAAAGGCGATTGAACGACTCACGTTCGCTCGAACAGGCTGGGCGGAACGTACTACGGCGGCTTCGTCGGAAACCTGAGCAATTGCGCCCCGTCGAGCGTGAACGGCTATATCACGCTGATCGCCAATCTCAACATCGCGCACAATGGCAGCACGCTTCTAGTGAGCGGGCTATTTCAAAACAGCCGCGGCGGGACCACGACGTGTTCGTTCGCGGGGAGTTACGCGCAGTCCGGGCGCATTGGCGACGTGAGCGGGACCTTTACCTGTGTCTCAGGTGAGCAAGGAAACTTCGCTTTGTCCCGCGTCGAGGTTACAGAGAACGGAATGCTTGCCAGCGCTGCCTATTCGTCATACC
>DATLOI010000117.1:0-35763 GCA_035536295.1 Casimicrobiaceae bacterium | reverse complement strand
CGACGCGCGAAGAATCCGACGGTAACGCCACACAACCGGACGCCACGGCGTTCAACGTGCATGCGTGTGCGCGATCGCGGGTTCACGCTGATCGAGCTCGTCGTCGTTGTGGTGATCATCGGCATCCTCGCCGCGGTCGCCTATCCCGCGTACACCGACCAGGTCCGGCGCTCCGCGCGCTCCGAGGTTCAGTCGCTTGCGACGACCGCGGCCGCCCGCCAGTCGCAATTCCTCGTCGACCGCCGGCGGTATGCCGGCTCGCTGAGGGCGCTGGGTCTCGACCTGCCGAGTTCGTTGACGTCGACGTACACCGTCGTCGTCGCCCCGCTGGATGGCCCCCCGCGCTTCACGATCACCGCGACCGCGATCGGCAGGCAGGTCTACGACAAGTGCCCATCGCTTGCGCTCGACAACGCCGGCAACCGCACGCCGGCCGAATGCTGGTGACGACATGACCTCGCGCGGCTTCACGCTCGTCGAAATGGCTGTCGTCATGGTCGTCGTGGCGCTGCTCGCCGCCGTCGCCACGCCGTCGCTCGTCGAGGTGCTCGTCAACCAGCGCCTGCGCGCTGCGGGGAGCGATCTGGTTTCGTCGCTGTATCTCGCCCGAAGCGAGGCGATCAAACGCAACGCCAACGTCACCGTGCAGCCCGCGACCGGTGCGGGCTGGGTCGAGGGCTGGGTCGTATTGGCCGACGACGGCGCTCAGCTCGACCGCAAGACGCCTGCCGGCAACCGCGTTGCCGTCACTCGCGCGCCGGGCACGATCGTGTTCACGCCTTCGGGCCGTATCGATCCGCTCGGGCGCGCGCGCGTCGAGTTCAGCGACGCGGCAGGTCACCCCGGCATCTCGTCGCGATGCGTGACCGTCGAAACGACCGGACTGCCGCGACTCGAAGCGCGGCCCTGCGCATGAAACGCGACGCCGGAGGCTTCACGCTCGTCGAGGTGCTGGTTTCGCTCGTGATCCTCGCGTTCGGGTTGCTGGCGCTCGCGCGGCTCCTGTCGCGCGCCGGAGAAGCGGAGATCGAGGCCGTGCAGCGCACGCAGGCGATGGCGCTCGCGCAGGACATGGTCGATCGCATCAATCTGAACCGGGCGAGGGCGGTGCAGTACGTGGGCGACTACATCCCATCGCAGCCCGCCGTTTGTGCCGACGGACCGAATCCCGTTACCGCGCGCGAGGAGCGCGACCGCTGCGAATGGACGAATCTGTTGCAGGGCACGCTGGTGCTCGACGAAGGACGGCCGATCGGCGCCCCGATCATGGCGCGTGGCTGCGTCGAGGCGCTCGCCCCGAACGTCTACGTCGTTTCCGTCGCGTGGCAGGGGATGGTCGCGAATGAAGCGCCCGACAATCGCTGCGGCGTAGGCGCGTACGACCGCGAGGCCAGCCGGCGCGTGTTCTCGACGATCGTGCAGATCGCAACGCTCGGAGCGTGACGATCATGCCTGCGCGCGGTCACCGATTCTTCGAATTGCCGCATACGCGCGGCGCGGGCTTCACGCTGGTCGAAGTCATGGTGGCGATGACGCTTGCGCTGATGGTGCTCGGCATCACCGTGACGCTGTTCTCCGGGTCGAGCCGCAGCCGCGGCGATCTCGAGCGCAGCAGCCGGCTCGCCGAGAACGCGCAGTTCGCGCTCGAGCTCGTCAGCGATGAGCTCAAGCACACGGGTTTTTTCGCCGATCTGAACCAGGCCGGCGTTGCGTGGCAAGTGCCGGATCCGTGCGCCACCGCGCCCGGCGCGCTCGGGTTCTCCACCGCGCCGTTTCAGCTTCCGGTGGCGATTCGCGGCTACACGGGAAACGACGTGGAGCCGGGATGTGTCCGCAATCGGCGTGCAGGAACGGCCTTGTTCACGATCCGGCGGCTGGCCGCCGATACGACGCCGGTGGCCCAGGCCGCAGCGGCGATGTTCCTGCAAGTGTCGAAGTGCAACCTCGACACGCCACGCCTTTGGCGCTACGCGTCCGACGGCACCGACTTCACGCTGCGTAACATCGATTGCGCGACGGTCGCCGACATCCGACGCGTCCTCGTGAGGACGTACTTCGTCGCCGACTGCAACGCATGCGGCCGTGACACGATCCCGACGTTGAAGCGCCTCGATCTCGACGGTAATCGGATCGTCGAAACGACGCTCGTCGAAGGCATCGACAACCTTCAGCTCGAGTTCGGATTCGACCGCAACGGCGACGGCAACGCCGACGTGTTCCTGCCGACGCTGTCCGGCATCGCGGGCGCGCCGGAAAACGACTGGTCGAACGTCGTGGCCGCGCGCGTGTTCGTGCTCGCGCGATCCGCTGATGCCGAGCAAGGGCATCTCGAAGCGGTCAGGCAATACGACTTCGGCGAGGCGGGCAGCAGCAAAGGATCCCGCGATGCCTACAAACGCACGATGCTCGCGGCGCTGGTGCGCATGCCGAACATCGCCGGACGGCGGGAACTGCCATGAGTCAGCGACAAGCAACGAACGAACGGGGCTCCGCACTGTTGTTCGTGCTGGTGATGCTGCTTTTGCTCGCGTGGTTCGGGCTGTCCGGCATGCGGCTTTCGAGCCAGCACCTGCAGATCGTCGGCAACACGCAAGTGAAGCAGCACGCCACCGCCGCAGCGCAGCGAGCGATCGAGCAGACGATCAGCAGCAACCAGTTCGCGCTCGATCCGGCCGCGGTTGCAGCGGCGCCGATCGACGCCGACATCGACGGCGATGGCCGCAGCGACTACCAGGCGGTCCTCGATCCGCGACCCCGCTGCACGCGCGTTCGTCCGATCAAGACGTCGGAGCTTGACGTGGCACTCGTGCCCGATCGCGTGTGCTTCATGTCGTCGGATTCGGGAGGCACCCATGTCATCGATCGTCCGCTCGTGCCGGTCGCGACCGGCGATTCGCTGTGCGCCGCCAGCGAATGGGACATTGCCGCACGCGTTGACGACCCGCGATCGGGCGCCCGCGTTCGCGTGCACCAGGGCGTCGGAATCCGCGTCGCCAAGTTCGATGCGGCCAATTACTGCAAATAGCGCCATGACCCGCCAAATGCTTCCCTCGCTGCGCCGACTCGGTTTCACGCTGGTGCTGGCGCTTGCGGCTACTGCGCCGGTGCGTGCCGAAGATATCGACATCTTCGCCGGCCTGCCGCTGGCCGACGAGCTGCCGAACGTGCTCCTGGTCTGGGACAACTCGGCGAACTGGGGCGCCAACATCCCCGTGCCGAACTGCAGCTTCAGCGACGGCAGCGGCGGGCCGAAGCCGAATGCGCCCGGCAAGGAGCAGGGCACGAAGATGGCGATCGAGAAGTGCGCGATCTACAACGCCATCGTTGCAGTGCCGACCGGTCCGTCCGGCGAAGCGCGGTTCAACGTCGGCCTGATGCTGTTCAACGAGTCGCCGAATTCGATCTCGGGCGGATACCCGCGCAAGCAGTTTCTCCCGCTGACGGCGGCGAACAAGACGATACTGCTGAACACGATCCGCAACATCACGATCGGCGCCGACAAGGGCAACAACGCCGCCTTCACGAAGACGCTGCACGAGGCGTACTTGATGTACATGAAAGCCGCACCGCTCGTTGGCACCGGTGGCACCAAGTGGGATCAGAGCGCCGTGGCCGGCGGACGCTACGTCGGTGCGCCGGGCAACGGATGCGGAAGAAACCACATCGTGTTCATTGCCAACGGTAGTCCGGGCGAAGTCACCGACAACGAGGCGAGAGGGCTCCTGGCCGGCGTCCGCGGCAACACGACGCCGATCCGGTATCCATCGTCGCTCGTCACCAACAGCGACCAGGGCAACTGGGCGGACGAATACGCACGCTTTCTACGCAGCGTCGACGTGAGCAGCAAGGAGGGCGTGCAGTCGATCACGACGCATGCGATCGCCGTAACCGGTGCTTCGAGCGATGGCCTGTATCCGAATTTCATACGCGCGATCGCAACCCAGGGCGGCGGACAGTACTACGCTGCGAACAACGTCAACGACCTGACCAAGTTCCTGCTCAACATCTTCAACAGCATCCAGTCGGTGAACAGCGTGTTCGCGTCGGCGAGCCTGCCGATCAGCGTGAGCGCACAGGGCACGTACAAGAACCAGGTGTTCGTCGGCGTCTTCCGCCCCGATGCGAACGCGCGGCCGCGCTGGGTGGGCAACCTGAAGCAATACAAGATCGGCTTCGACCGCGCGACCGGCGCGCTTCAGCTGGTCGACAGCCTCGGCTCGCCGGCGATCAACTCGGCCACCGGATTCTTCCGGCCGAGCGCGGTGAGCTTCTGGACGCGTGATTCGCAGTTCTGGGTGAACGATCCGAAGGGAACGCCGGAGAGTCCTTCCGACTGGCCCGATGGCGAAGTCGTCGAGAAAGGCGCCGTTGGACAATCATTGCGCACGCTCTTCGCCGAGGACCAGGCTGCGCGCAAGGTATACACGTGCCTCGATTGCCCTTCCGGAACGATACTGTCCGCATCGGCGACCGAACGATTCGTCGCGACCAATCCGGCGATCACGATGGCGAAGCTCGGCGTGACGACGGTCGCCGAGCGCGAGGCGTTGATCGAGTGGATTCGCGGACGCGACAACCGTGGCGACGAGCGCGGTCCCGGTGGCACGACCACCGTTCGTCCGAGCATCCATGGCGACGTGCTGCACTCGCGTCCCGCCGTGGTCGAGTACGGCAGCTCGCGCGGCACCGTCGTGTTCTACGGCAGCAACGACGGCACGCTGCGCGCGGTCGACGGCAATTCGCAGGGCGCGACGGCAGGACAGGAATACTGGGCGTTCGTCGCCGAGGAATTCCTGCCGCGCTTGAAGCGCCTGCGCGACAACACGCCCGAAGTCCGTTTCCCTGCGACGCCCGCCGGCGCCTCGGCGGTGCCGCGCGACTACTTCTTCGACGGTCCTCTCACCGTTCACCAGCGGGTGAATGCCGATGGCAGTATGCTGAGCGTCACGCTGTACGTCTCGATGCGCCGCGGTGGGCGCTCGATCTACGCGCTCGACGTCACCGATCCGCTCGCGCCTCGGTTGCTGTGGCGCAAATCGAGTGTGGCGATCGCCGCGCTCGGTCAGACGTGGTCGGAGCCGCGCATCGCACGCGTCAAGGGCTACACCGGACCGGTCTTGGTGCTTGGAGCCGGCTACGACGCCGCGGCCGAGGACGCGCTCACCGGCGGAGTCACCACGATGGGCAATGCCGTGCTCGTACTCGACGCGGCGACCGGCACCGTCGTGCGTCAGCTTGCGACCGAACGCTCGATGCCTGCGTCCTTGGCACTGATCGACGTGGACTACGACGGTTACGTCGATCGCGCCTATGCGGCCGACATGGGTGGCAACGTCTACCGCGTCGATTTCGAATCGGCGACGGGCGACATTGCGCCGGCAACGTGGACGATCCGCAAGTTCGCCTCGCTCGGCGACGGCGTGCGCAAGTTCTTCTACGTTCCCGATGTCGTTCACACGAACCGGTTCACGGCGGTCATGCTCGGCAGCGGCAACCGCGAGCGGCCGCTGCAGACGGTGACCGACGATCGGTTCTACACGTTGTTCGATTACGGGCTGCAGAAGGGAGCGACCGGCGCGGCCGCGATCACGTCGTCCGGCCTGGTTCGATACGGCCCGTCGTTTGCGCTGAACGCAACCGTCGCGGGCTGCTATCTGCCGATGGACCCGCGCGGGGAGAAGGTCGTGACCGCATCCGTGACGACCGGCGGCTTCACCTATTTCAGCACCAACCGGCCGACGCCGCCGTCGTCCAACAGCTGCTCCACCAACCTCGGCATCGCCAAGGGCTACAAGGTGCCGCTGTTCTGCAGCGAGCCCGAGTCGATCGAGTTCGCCGGCGGCGGCCTGCCGCCGTCGCCGGTGATCGGCGAAGTCGACATCACGATCCCGCCGCTCGACCCCAATTCCGGCGAGAGCGACGAGACGCGTCGCATCCCGTTCATCATCGGCGGCTACAACCTCGAGCTGTCCGGTCTTGCCGTTACGCGCGTGCCGATTCCCGTCGATCCAACGCGGCGTCGCACGTACTGGTACAACCAGCAGGTGCGCTGACCAGATCCGCGCCGATCTCCAGAAGGTCCCGGCGAGCCCGGCATCGCGCAGCGGTGCGCCGCCACGTTCGGTTACGAAACGTTCCCGACGACGCGCCGTCGGTCATCTCGTGGCCTCCTTCGCAAACCCGAACAGTGCGTTCGCCGTGTCCCATAGCAGCTTGCGACGATCGCGCGCATCGGGAAAGAGCCTCGGCACGATATCGAGCAGCACGCCATAATCGACGCGCAAAGGCGCGCGCAGGTACGGCCAATCCGACGCCCACAGACAGCGGTCGAGCGTGAACGCATCGACCAGCGCCCGCACGAAAGGCCACGCATCTTCGTGCGGCGCTGCGTCCCGCGATAACTTGACCAATCCCGACAGCTTCACGAACGCGCGGCCGGTTCGACCCAGCGCGAGCAACGCCTGAAACCCGCGCTGCTCAAGTCCTGCTTGGATCGTCGGACGCCCGCAGTGATCGACGAGGATGCGCACGCCGGAGCTCTCGAGCAGCGGTCGCATCAGCACGAGCTGGTCGTGCTCGACCTGGATGTCGACGAACATGTCGAGCCCGGCGAGCTTGGCGAGCAAAGGCGCCGCGTCGCGGTAATGGTCGACGCCGTAGTGCGTGACGTTCCACGCGACGCCGACGACACCTGCGCGCTGAAGCGCTTGCAGCTTGTGGAGGCTCGCATCGTTCTCGACGACGGCGATGCCTTTGTACCGTTCGCGTTCGCCGGCAATCGTGGCGAGCATGCACGAATTGTCGAGTCCATAGCCGGAGTTCGGACCGACGAGCAGCGCATGTCGCGTTCCGTAGACATCCATGACGCGACGCAGCTGCGCCGCTGTCCCGATCTCCTGGCCTGCAGGGGCGTAGTGTGTGTTCGCGCCATACGGAAACCGGGCGGGATCGAGCACGTGCACATGGCAGTCGATCTTCGGCTCCTCGAAGATCGCGACGTTCATGACCAATGTCTAAAACGTCGCTGCGATCGCCTGGCGCAGCGCTGGCGTAATCTCCGGCATGACGCCGAACCACGCTTTGAACGCCGGACGCGCCTGGTTGAGCAGCAGGCCGAGGCCGTTGACGGTGACGTTACCGCGCATGCGTGCGGCGGTGAGCAGCGGCGTCTCCGGCGGAATATAGATCAGATCGCCGACCAGCGCGCGCTTCGGCAGCCGATCGAGCGGCATCGAAAGCAGCGGCTTGCCGTCCATGCCGAGACTGGTGGCGTTCGCGAGCAGCGCAACGCCGTCGACCGCATCCGCGCGCTCGTCCCACGACAGTACTTTCACCGCTGGACCGACGGCGGCGGCAATCTCTTCCGCCTTGCTCCGCGTGCGATTCACGATGCGGATCTCGCGCGCTCCCTGCGCAGCAAGACTCGCCACGACCGCGCGAGCCGCACCTCCTGCACCGAGCACGAGGATCGGACCGCTATCGGGCCGCCACTGCGGATCGGCGTCGCGCAGGCTCTGGATGAAGCCGTTGCCGTCGTTGTTGAAGCCGGTGAGCGTGCCGTCCTTCTCGACGACGACCGTATTCACGGCGCCGATGCTGCGGGCGAGATCGTCGACGCGATCGAGCAGCGAAAAGATCGCCTGCTTGTGCGGCGTCGTGACGTTGCAGCCGCGCATGCCCAGCGCGGAGAGGCCCCGCACCGCCGACTCGAGTTTCTCCGGCGGCACCGGAAAGAGCACATACCGTCCGGCGATGCCGTGCTGGGCGAGCCAGTGGTTATGGATGACTGGCGAGCGCGAGTGCGCAACCGGCCATCCCAGCAAGCCGGCGATGCCGAAATCGTTCGGGCCGGCCATCGCTTACGCGCGTCGTGCTGCGCAGCGTCTCAGGTTCCCGCCGGCGGCAGCACCGCGACCACTTCCTGCTTGCCGTTGACGACTTTCGTCATGAAGCTCTCGCGATCGAGGTCGCCTTTGCTGTCGAAGCTGACGTCCATCAGGATGCCCGGATAGGTCTTCGCCGAAAGCTTGATGCCGCGCATCGCTTCGGCGAACGCCTTCGGGTCGTACTTGCCGACCTTCTCGGTCACCGCCTTCACGACATACATGCCGCTGTAGCCCTTGAGGCCGTTATGGTCGGGCTTGTAGTTGTATTCCTTCTGGAAGCGCTCGGTGAACGATTTCACCGTCGGAATCGGTGCATCCGCCGTCAGGCCGACGTGCGCGACGACGCCGTTCGCGGCGTCGCCTGCGAGCTCGATCACCTTCTGGCTCGTCAGCACCGTCTCGCCGACGACCGGCTTGTCGTAGCCCTGCTTGCGCAACTCGCGCAACAGCCGCGCCGACTCCTCCTCGTTCGTATAGGAGAACAGAACGTCCGCGTTCGCCTGCTTGGCCCTGAGCACCGCGCCCGAGAAGTCGAGCTGTCCCGGATCGGTCGAGATGTCGGCGACGACCTTCACGCCCAGACCTTCGAGCGCCTTGGTGAACACGTCGCGGCCGCCTTTGCCGAAGTCGTTGTTGACCCATACGACCGCGACGGTCTTCGCGTTGAGCGCTTCCTTGACGTAGCGCGCCATCTTCGGCATCGCGGTCGCCTGCGTGAACGACGTGCGGAAGATGTACGGGTTGCCCTGCTGCGTGATCGCGGCCGCTTCGCCGCCGGTGAAGTTCGGGATCTGCGCACGCCGCGTCTCCGCCATGCTGACCAGGATCGAGCCGGAGAACACGGGCCCCATGACGGCATAGACGCCGTCGTCGATCGCCTTGATGGCAAGCGCCTTGGCGATCTGCGGCTGCGACTGCGTATCGTTGGACGTGTAGTCGATCTTGCGGCCGAGGATGCCGCCGGCTGCGTTGATCTCCTTCACGGCGAGCTTCACGCCGTCGTTGAAGTTGCTCCCGGACGTCGCGCCGGTCCCCGACAGCTCGACCAAGCCGGCGATCTTGACCGGTTGGGCGATCGGTTGAGCCAGATGAGATTGCGCCAGGACGAGTCCGGCGAACAGAACGAGACTGCGAGCGATCGTGCGCATTGGGAGCCTCCGAAGAACGGCGGATGGATCGGGCGAGGGCTTTAGACAACCTGCAATGCTCTCGCCGGCCAGTGAGTCGGCGTCAAGAGTATCAGGCGCAGCGGGTTGCGTTCGATCGATTCGCGAAGCCCGTCGTCGCTGATGCAAAACGCCGAGGTCCCGGGCATCGACGCGTAGTCGTTGATCGCGCAGCGCGGAATGGCGCGATCCGTGCGTTTATGGACTCGGTCGCCAGACTTCGACGGCCGCGCTGGGCCTTGTAGTCGTACGAGCCGTCGCCGTCTAGCCCGCCAGTACCTTCACATCCGGATAGCCCATCAACCGGAGCACGAAATAATTGACGGCGGCCTCGCCGGGATCGTCGGCGAAGCAGATGATCTCGGCATAGCGCGGAACGCCCGCCTTCTCGAGAATCGTCCAGATTTCGTGAGCGGATTTCGGTTTCCCGTCCGCTGTGATCAGCTCGGTGTACGGAACGTGAATGACTTTGCCGGCATGCGCGTGCTGCGGCACGCTGCTCCCCGACGCGATGAACACCTTCGGATACGCGCCGAGCGTGCGATTCGCCGGCGTGATCAACACGCCATCGCGAACGCGGGACGGATAAGCGACCGGCGGGATCGACAAGTCCATCGGCGACTTTCGTTGACCAACGAGTGTGGGCTCCTTGGTCAACGGATAGCCGCGCAACCCCCAGTCGTCGACCGAATCCATCAACACGGAGACTCGTTTTTGACCGAGCTTCTCAAGCATGACGAACGCCAGCGCTGCGCGCTTGTCGATGCCGCCGTCCGAGACGATCACTGCTTCGTGCGCGGGATTGACGCCCATCGGTCCCAGCAGCTCGGCAAGCTTCGACGGAGCGTCGACGTGCCGCCGGAACGTTTCCTCGGGCACGCTGAGTGCGAAGGGCACGTGGTTCACGTCGTAGGCCTCGCGTGAGCGCACGTCGACGACGCTGAGCTGCGCGACGTCGTACATCCGCATCATCCGGTTGCCCCAGCCGTTCAGCCACGTCGCATCGCGTTTCAGGTACGGCGCGTCGTAAGTCCACATCGGAAGGCCGCGCTCGTCCTGCAGCCATTCCATTTGCGATTCCTTGTAGACCTTCACCTGCGTGAACCCCGAGAGAAACTTCAACGCGAAGTAAGGGACAGTCGCGGCGACGCCGCCTCCACAGTGGCTGTGAATCGTCTGATCCGGCCGGACGCCGAGATACGCCGCCATCTTTGCGATCTCGCCGGGCGTCTTGAACGTCTTGTCGGCGTTGAAGAAATCGGTGACGGGCAGCATGACGGCATTCGGGATGTGGCCCGCACGATCGAAGAACTTCGTCCCACCGAAGTGCGAGCTCGGCTCCAGTGCTTCGACCAGCGCGTGATTCGCCGGATCGCCCGACGCCGTGACGAACTCGGCGAGACGAACGCGCTGATCTTCGCGCAGCTGCGTCACGCGAAACGATCCACGGGCCGGTGCGGGCGTCGCTTCCTTGGTCACGGCGCCGCCTGCCGCCTCCCACCTCGCGAGTCCGCCATCGAGGATCGCGAGGTCCTCGGCGGGATAGCCGTGATAGTAGAGCTCGTAGAAGAGCCACGTCGCCATCATCGACGCGCCTTCGTCGTAGATGACGATCTTCCTTCCCGGGCTGATGCCCCACGCCTGGATGCGCTGCTCCATCTCGGCCGCCGTGACCTTGTGCGGCGAACCGTAACGGTAAAGGTCGACGCTGCGCGCGCCGGGAATGTGCTTGGCGGCATGGAGCCGCGTTACCGACGCGTCGATCAGGACGACTTCATCGCTCCCCAACCGCTGGCGAAGCCAATCGACGCCGACCAGGTTGCTTGCGAGGCTCGAAGTGTGGAACGTCAGGACGGCGCCTGCGATTGCGACTTGCAGCCATCGGACGAAGGAAATCGGCATGGGCTTAACTCCTAGAGCGGGTCTCGGTAACGGCGCAGACGAATGGCCGCGGCGATGCAAACGGCGGCGAACGCGAGCCCCGACCATAACCCCGGCGTTGAAAGGAATCGGATCGGCTCGAAGTATTCGAAGCGAGCGACCGAGTCCATCGCCGCCGGCTTGAACGCCTGCATCCCGCCGACGAGGCGGTACTGGACGAGCGCGGCAACGTGTCGTGTGCCGAACGCAAGCACCTCGATCGTGCCGGCCGCTACGATCGGCAGCACGGCCCAGAGCGGCGGCACGCTGTGCGTCAGCGTCGACATCAGCAGCAGGTAAGCGACGATCGGCGCGAACCACAACGCGTGTGCGGCCATGCCGTAGAACATCGCCACCGTCATCTCGATCCACGGCAGCCGTGTCCATGGAATCGACGGGTCGATTCCCTGGGCGGCGAGGATCGCCGTGCTCGCAATCAGCATGGCCGCCTGCATGAGCAGCGCGACAGCGAGCGCAACCAGCGGCACGACGATACTCGCAGTGACCACCTTCGCGATGACCGTCGTCGTGTCGGAAACCGGCATCGATTTCCAGAACAGGATGCTGCGATCCCGGCGCTCGGCGCTCATCGCATCGAGCGAATAGAACGCGGCAACGAGCCAGCCGCACAGCAGCACGGCCGACGCGCCTATGCCGTAGGGCATCGCGATGGCCATGAGCTGCTTCACCGGCTCCAACGCGTCCAGCGTGCGAAGATTCGCGGACCACAGATCCGCCTTGATGACGAACGCCGCGAGAATCACCGCGGCGATCACGGCGGGGGCTATCCAGATCGAGCGGTTCTCCCACAGCTCGCGGCGGAGCGACCAGTAGAGATGCGTCGATGCTTTCATGCTGCTGCGGTCTCCAGCAGCTTGTCGCGCGTCACGACGGCGACGAACAGCTCGGAAAGGCTCGCCGGCCGGACTTCGCCGAGCGCGGCGAGCGATGCGCGATCGACGCCGTCGTACAAGAGGAAGCTGCGATCGATGACGCGACGCTCGTGAATCGGCCCAAGCGTGCGTGCAGCCGCGAGCTGCTCGGGTCGCACGACCAGCTCGGCATAGCGGGACTCGAAGTCTTCCATGCTGCAGTCGAGCCTCGCGCGGCCGCGATCGATGAAGACGACGTCGGTCAGCAGGTCCTGGACGTCGTCGATCTGATGCGTGGCGATGACGATCGTGCGGTTGCCGTCGCAATAGTCGTTCAGCAACGCGTCGTAGAACCGATTGCGGAAGACGATGTCGAGTCCGAGCGTCGGCTCGTCGAGCACCAGCAGTTTCGCGTCGATCGCCATGACGATCGCGAGGTGCAGTTGCGTCACCATGCCCTTCGACAGCTGACGGATGCGGCTGCCGTGCCTGATCGAAGATTTCTCGAGCATCCGCTGAGCCTTCGACCGGTCGAAGCGCGGATGCACGCCTGCCACATAGTCGAGCGCCTGTCCGACGCGAAGCCATGGCGGCAGGACAGCGACGTCGGCGATGAAGCACACGTCATGCATGAGCTCGTTGCGCTGCGTCCAGGGATCGCGGCCCAGCACTTTCAAGTCGCCCTGATAGGGCGTGAGGCCCAGTATTGCCTTCAGCGCGGTGGTTTTCCCCGCGCCGTTCAGGCCGAGAAGGCCGAGGATCCGGCCCGACTCCACGCGCAGGTCGAGATCATCGAGCGCGACGGTGTCGCCGTACGCCTTGCGCAGATGCTTCGCGTCGATCGAGACCATCCGGCTCAGGCCTTCCTCGTCACGTTACGGCCCTTGCGCGGGACACTCGACGACGCCAGCGTCTCGAGCGAAAGACCGAGGCGCTCGATCAACGCGACGATCCGCGGCCACTCGTCGGCGAGAAAGCGCTCGCGCTGCGCGACGAGCAAACGCTGCCGGGCGCCTTCGCGGATGAACATCCCGCGCCCGCGGCGCGATTCGACGAGCCCATCATCGACCAGCTCCTGATAGCTCTTGAGAACGGTCAGCGGATTCACGCGCAGCTCGGTTGCGATCGTGCGCACCGATGGGAGCGACTCGCCTTCCGGCAGGACGCCGTCGAGGATCATCACAATGACGCGATCCTTGATCTGTCGATAGATCGGCTGCCGCTCATCCCATCGATCGTCCATGTCGTACGAAGCAGCGCGGCCGTTCGGGTATCGAAGTGCGAAGTGATATGGTGTTATAGGTAACTATAACACAAGCGCCCGCCGTTGGGCGAGCGATGTCAAAATCACCGTTTCCACGATCCACCCTCAGCCCATGCCGATGTCCGACTACATCCGCGCCGTGCGCGACAAGGTCGGCACGATGTTGCTCGAAGTCCCGACGGCGAGCACGATCGTGCTCGACGAGCAGAAACGCGTCCTGCTGGTCCGGCACATCGAAGGTGACGTCTGGACGACGCCCGGCGGGCTGATCGAGCCGCACGAAACGCCCGCCGATGCCGCGGTGCGCGAAACTTTCGAAGAGACCGGGCTCGTCGTTGCGCCGACGCGCGTGATCGGCGTGTTCGGCGGGGAGGTTTGCGCGAGCACCTATGGGAATGGCGACCGGATCGCGTGGGTCTCGACGGTGTTCGCCGCGAACGTGATCGGCGGAACGCTCGAGCACGACGGTGAGGAAACCCTCGAAGCGCGCTATGTGAGCGTCGACGAGATCGCTCGGCTCGAGCGACGGCCGCACGTCGACCTGTTCGTCGAGGCCGCGTTCAGCGGCCGTGAGGCCGCATACTTTCAGCCACCGACGTGGCGGCCCCCGCAACGATGAACGCCGAACCGCCTGCCATGCGTCTGGAGTTCGCTTCGGCGCTCGCCGTGGAGGCGGGCCGGCTCGCGCACACGGCGTTCGGTCGCTCGACCGTCAGCGCCAAAGGGCGTCACGACGTTGTGACCGAAATGGATCGCGAGGTCGAGCGCTTCATTCGCGCCGCGATTGCGCAGCGCTATCCCGACGAAGCAATCGTCGGCGAGGAAGAGGGCGGCCGCGGCGCCTCGCGCATGTGGATCCTCGACCCGATCGACGGCACGGCGAACTATGCGCGCGGCATCCCGCATTACTGTGTGTCGATCGCCTTTCTCGAAGATGCGGTGCCGCTGGTCGGCGTTCTTCACGACCCGAGCCATGATCTCGTCTATGCTGCGCGACGCGGGGCGGGTGCGACGTGCAATGGTCGCGCGATCGGCGTCAGCGCATGCGCCGATATCGATGCGGCGACCGTCGAATGCGGCTGGTCGGTGCGCCGCTCGACCGCCGCCTATCTCGCGCTCGTCGAACGCGTGATGAAAGCCGGCGCCGCGATGCGGCGCGCGGGGTCCGGCGCGCTTGGCCTGGCCGACGTCGCGGCCGGTCGCGTCGAAGCGTACTGCGAGCTGCACATCAACGCCTGGGACTGCGCGGCCGGCATTCTTCTGGTTGACGAAGCGGGCGGGTGCACGAACGATTTCTTCGCCGCCGACGGGCTCACCGCCGGCAATGCGCTCCTCGCGTGCAACGCGTCCCTTTGCGCTACACTCGCCGACGTCGTCGGCATACCGATAACACGCTGATCCTCCGGAGGAATCGATGAACAAGTCGCACGTACTGCGCGCGCTTCTCGCATTTGCGCTCGTCGCGCCATCAACCGCCGCCGCCCAGGGCGAGCTGGTGCTGTATTGCACCGTGCAGGAAGAATGGTGCCGTCCGATGGTCGCCGCGTTCGAGAAGGCGACCGGCATCAAGGTGCTGATGACGCGCAAGAGCTCGGGCGAGTTCTACGCGCAGATCAAGGCCGAGGCGGCGAACCCCCGCGGCGACATCTGGTGGGGCGGAACCGGCGACCCACACCTGCAGGCCGCCGAGGAAGGTCTCACCGAATCGTACAAGTCGCCGCGCATGAGCGAGCTGCAGGACTGGGCGGTGCGCCAGGCCGAGCAGTCGAAGTTCCGTACCGTCGGCGTGTACGCGGGCGCCTTGGGCTACAGCTACAACCGCGATCAATTGAAGAAGAAGAACATCGCCGAGCCGAAATGCTGGTCGGACCTGACGCGTCCGCAATTCAAGGATGAAGTGCAGGTCGCGAACCCGAACTCGTCCGGGACGTCGTACACGATGCTCGCGACGCTCGTGCAGCTGATGGGCGAGGACAAGGCGTTCGACTACATGAAAGCGCTGCATAAGAACGTCAACCAGTACACGAAGTCGGGCGCAGCGCCCGCGCGTGCCGCCGCGACCGGCGAAAGCCTCGTCGGCATCACGTTCCAGCACGATGCGGTTGTGCAGGCGATCAGCGGGGCGCCGGTGACGATCGTGTCTCCATGCGAAGGCACGGGCTACGAGATCGGCAGCATGAGCATCATCAAGGGTGCGAAGAACATGGAGAACGCGAAGAAGTGGTACGACTGGGCGCTGTCGCCGGAAGGGCAGGCGATCGGCGCGCAGGCGAAGGTCAGCTATCAGGTGCCGTCGAACAAGTCGGCGCCGATCCCCGCCGCATCACCGAAGCTGGGCGAGATCAAGCTCATCAACTACGACTTCGCGAAGTATGGCTCGTCGGCGGAGCGAAAGCGCCTGCTCGACAAGTGGGACAAGGAGATTTCGACAGCACCGAAGTAGCAGGGATCAGAGTTGGCGACGCTCGCATCGGCGAACTGGCGACTGACCACTGAAGCGGGAGGTGCACGCGATCGCGTCACGTTTTGGCTGACCGCGATCGCGCTGTTGGCGTTGACGCTGCTGCCGTGGGGGCAAAGCGACTCCCCCAACGCGCTCTCATGGGCGCTGGTGGGCAGTGCGGCGAAGTGGCCGTCGTTCAACGGGGCCTTCGCGTTCTGGCCCATGATCGCGGTCACGCTCGCCGCCGTCGTGTTTGCCTGGCTCGGTCGCGATCGCGAAGTTGTAATCGCGTCGGGTACCGCGCTTGCCTGGTCGTTTGGTTTCGCATTCGTGGCGGGCACCGCGGGACCGTCGTGGGGTTTTAGCGCAAGCATCGTGCTCCTCCTCCTGACGGTTGCGTTCGCGCGCTCACTCGCAAGAATCGGCGCGTTTCGCGGCGACCAGACGATTGCGACCATCGTCGTGGTCATCGCCGCACTGTTGCTGCTGTTCATTTTTTATCCGGTAGGAAAATCGCTGCTTGCATCGGTATTCGATTCGCGTGGCAACTTCGCGCCGTCTTTGATCGTCGAGCGCATGCTGACCGCCGACATCTGGGGTGTCGGCTGCCTCACTAGCGGAACACGCTGCGGCGTCGCGATCAATTCGGCGATTCTCGCGACGATCGTGGGCGTTCTATCGACGTTGCTCGGGCTTGTACTTGCGCTTGTCGTGCAACGCGGCGGACAACGCTATGCGGGCGTTCTGAAAGTGATGTCGATCCTCCCGATCATCACCCCGCCGTTCGTGATTGCGCTCGCACTCGTCGTGTTGTTCGGCCGCACCGGACTTCTCACCGGCTGGCTCGACACGCTGTTCGGTATTCCACGATCACGCTGGATCTACGGCCTGTCCGGCGTGACGATCGCACAGCTTCTGACATTCACGCCGATCGCATTCATGATTCTTCACGGCGCGCTGTCGGCGATCAGCCCCGCGCTCGAAGAAGCCGCGCAGACATTGCGCGCATCGCGCGGACGCGTGTTTCGTACGGTGACATGGCCCTTGCTGCGACCCGCGCTTGCAGCCGCATTTCTCCTGGGCTTTGTCGAAAGCCTCGCGGATTTCGGCAATCCGATCGTGTTGGCGGGCAACTACGATGTCCTGTCGACGAAAATATTCTTTGCCGTTGCCGGCGCGCAGCATGACCCGGGACGCGCGGCGGTGTTGGCGTCGGTACTGCTCGCATTGACACTCGTCGCGTTCTTTCTGCAACAGCGCTGGCTGGGACGTTCATCGTATGTCACGGTAAGCGGCAAGGGGGACGGCGGCATGCCGGCCGCGCTGCCCCGTAAGCTCTGGCTCAGCTGCTTCGGTATCGCGGCCGCGTGGATAACATTCACGCTCGTGTGCTACGTCATCATTTTCATCGGCGGCTTCGTACGCGACATCGGCCGCGGCGACATGACGGTGACGCTGCATCATTTCGCGCAAGGCTTCGCCGTCGATGCGGGCAGCCATGGAGTGCAATGGACCGGATCGGCATGGAACAGCCTTTTCAACACCGTCCAAGTCGCTGCGGTTGCGGCGCCATTGACCGCGATCGTCGGATTGTTGTCGGCGTACGTGATCACGCGCCATCGCTTCGTTGGCCGGCGCGCGTTCGAATTCCTGACGCTGGTCAGCTTCGCGATTCCCGGCACGGTGATCGGCGTGTCGTACATCGTCGCGTTCAACGTCGCGCCGCTCGAATTGACCGGCGGCATGGCGATCCTCGTGCTTTGTTTCGTGTTCCGCAACATGCCGGTGGGTGTGCGTGCCGGCGTGGCAGCGCTCGCGCAGATCGACAAGACCCTCGACGAGGCCTCGTCGACGTTGCGCGCCTCGACGTATCGCACGCTGACGCAGGTCGTCGTGCCGCTGCTGCGTCCGGCGATTCTCGCGACACTGGTGTTCAGCTTCACCCATGCGATGACGGCAGTAAGCGCAGTCATATTCCTGGCGACCGCCAAATACAACCTCGCGACCGTCTACATCATCAACCGTGTCGAAGCCGGTGAATACCCGCTCGCGATCGCGTACTCGTCGGTGTTGATCGTCTTCATGCTCGTCGTGCTCCTTGGCATGCAAAAGATCATCGGCGAGGCGCGCCTCGGACGCCGCACCACGGCAGTCATCGCCACGGGGCATTGACATGACGAACAACGCCGGCGGCGTGATATTCGACGGTGTGTCCAAGCGCTACGGCAACGTCACCGCCGTCGACAGCGTCTCGTTCACCGTACAGCCGGCAACGCTTTGCACGCTGCTCGGTCCTTCCGGCTGCGGCAAGACCACGACGCTGCGTATGGTGGCTGGATTGGAGCCCGTTTCGGGCGGCAAGATCATGATCGGCGGCAACGATGTGACGCTGCGCGCGGCGAACGAGCGCGACGTCAGCATGGTGTTCCAGTCATATGCGCTGTTCCCGCACATGGATGTGCTGGAGAACGTGTGCTACGGCCCGCTGTCGATGCGCGTCGACAAGAAGAAGGCGCGCGAGCTCGCGCATCAAAAGCTCACGATGCTCGGTCTTGCGGGGCTCGAGCAGCGCTTGCCAAGCGAGTTGTCCGGCGGTCAACAGCAGCGCGTGGCGGTCGCGCGATCGCTGGTCCTCGAGCCTGCGGTGCTCTTGTTCGACGAGCCGTTGTCGAATCTCGATGCGAAGCTGAGGCGACGCGTACGACAGGAGATTCGCGATCTCCAACAGTCGCTGCAACTCACCGTCATCTACGTGACGCACGATCAGGAAGAAGCGCTTGCTGTTTCCGATCACATCATCGTCATGGAGAACGGCCGCATCGCGCAGCAAGGCCCGCCGACCGAGCTGTACGAGCGACCGGCGAGCCGCTTTCTCGCTGATTTCATCGGTGATGCCAATCTCGTCGACGGTGAGCTGGTGCACGATGCGACGGGACCGCGCTTTCGCGTCGCCGACATCAGCGTACCCGTAATCGCCAACGGGATACCTGCAGGTCCCGCGACTTTGGCGGTGCGGCCGAACCGCTTGCGCTTGACGAGCGCCGGTGCCGGATTGCTGCCTGCGGAGACACGACGCGTCGCCTATCTTGGCAGCCGCGCCGAATACGTTGTCGCAACACCCTGGGGTGAGCTTTTGATCTTCGATGATGCCGTGCGCAATCTCCACCCGCGGGGCAGCGCAGTGGGAGTCGCGTTCGAGCCTGACGCGGCGATCGTGTTGCCGCGGGCGACGGCCTGACCGCTGACCGACCAGCGGGCCGCGCGATCATCCTGCGACACGTCGAACAAGGCGTCTTCGCGTAACAACAAGGATTGACGCGTGTGTTCGAGATGTTCTCGCAGCTCGAATCCGCGCTCGATCGTGCGGAAGGGGGGTTGGGCATCGGGCTTGCGCTGACCAAGGGACTGGTCGAACTGCATGGGGGCACGATCGTAGCGAAAAGCGAAGGTGTGGGGCGTGGCAGCACGTTCACCGTGCGACTGCCCACCGGTGCCATCGACGCGACAAGCTCGCGCACGACCTTGCCGCAAGCTGTCACAACGCCACTCCCGCCGCGGCGCATCCTCGTTGCGGATGACAACAAAGATGCCGCGGTTGCGCTTGCGATGTATCTCGAGCTCCAGGGACACGCAGTACGCACCGCCCACGACGGCATCGAGGCGCTCGAGATCGCGCAGGCCTTTCGTCCCGACATCGCGCTCCTCGACATCGGCATGCCGAAGCTCAACGGCTACGACGTCGCGCGCCGCATGCGCGGCGAACCGTGGGGAGGCAACTCGACATTGATCGCGGTGACCGGCTGGGGCCAGGAAGAAGACCGGCAGCGCGCAGCCTCGGCCGGTTTCTCACATCACCTGACCAAGCCGGTGAGCGAGCAGACGTTGCTGTCGCTGTTGGCGCAGGGCGTGAGAGCAGCTTAGCGTCCCAAGTCAGTAATTCGCTGTGCAAATCGGGCCAGTTCGCGGCCCGTTTGCGCGGGCCGCTAGTCCAATCGAAAATTGTTCAGCGAATTACTGACTCGGGACACTAGCGAGCCCAGCGCAACACCAGCGGGTCGAGTCGACGCGCCGTCTCGATTAGCCCGGCGCGTACTGCGGGATGCAACGACGCCTGCGGATGACGTGGCGCTTCCGATGCGATCACACCGCCCTCCTTCAGCAGAGCCTTGCATGCGAGCAATCCGCATTGCCGATTCTCGTAGTTGATGAGCGGCAACCAGCGCTCGTACGCACCGCGCGCTTCGTCACGTCGTCCCGCAAGATAATCACGAACGATCGGCGCGAGGCCGTCGGGATACGCACCGCCGCTCATCGATCCCGTCGCGCCCGCCTCGAGATCGGGAAACAGCGTGATCGCTTCTTCGCCATCCCAGGGACCTTCGATCGCGTTGCCGCCGAGACGAATCAACTCGCGCAACTTCGCTGCGGCACCGGGCGTTTCGATCTTGAAGTACGCGACATGCTCGATCTCCTGCGCCATGCGGGCGAGCAACTGAGCGGACAACGGCGTGCCCGCCACCGGCGCGTCCTGAATCATGATC
This sequence comes from Casimicrobiaceae bacterium, assembly GCA_035536295.1. GTDB lineage: Bacteria > Pseudomonadota > Gammaproteobacteria > Burkholderiales > Casimicrobiaceae > VBCG01. The sequence continues at coordinate 15,671 of DATLOI010000117.1, read as the reverse complement.
GGAATGTCGATGGCATCGGAGAGACGTTGGTAGAAATCGTGAATCGCCGCCTCGCCGACGCGAATCGTCGCGCCGTGATAGGGCGGCATGACCATCACCATCGCCGCACCGCGCTCTTGCGCACGTTGCGAGCGCTCGATGCAAACGCGCGTCGAGAAGTGCGTCGTTGTCACGATCACTGGCATGCGCCCCGCAACATGATCGAGCATTGTGCGCGTCAAAAGCTCGCGCTCCTCGTCGGAGAGCACGAACTGCTCGGAAAAGTTCGCAAGGATCGCAAGACCGTCGCTGTCGGCATCGATCATGAAGTCGATGCAACGCTTCTGGCTTGCGAGGTCGAGCTCGCCGGTGTCGGTGAACGTCGTTGGTACGACGGGAAAAACGCCCTGGTAGCGGCGCATCGGGTTCGCTCGCTGGTGTATTTCGCGAGACACCATGATACCGCCGAGTAGGACGCGTGCCGACACGACGCGAAGCGCAGCGGCCGCTGTAGCGACTTGCCGGGTGACTTAGCATGCGAGCATGGCGCAGATTCCCACTCCCACGCGCACGCTGCATCCGTCGCGACGTTCGAGCGCGAAGGCACCTGCGCGCAAAGCTTCGCCCGCGCCTGTCGAAATTCCGCGCGACGCGAATCAAGTCGTGGTGAAACTCGGCGCGCGCGATGTGAAGCTCACCAACTTGACCAAAGTGTTTTGGCCGGAGCTTGGCCTCACCAAGCGTGACTTGCTGCAGTATTACGCCGACCTCGCGCCCGCACTGTTGCCGCATCTTGCCGATCGCGCGATGGTGATGAAGCGCTATCCCGACGGCGCCACCGGTGAGCCGTTCTTCATGAAGCGCGCACCCAGTCCGCGTCCGGAGTGGATTGCCACGTGCTCGATCGCGCACGCGTCAGGCAACGTGATCGACTTTCCGCTCGTGCAGGATTTGGCGTCGCTTCTCTGGCTCGTCAATCTGGGCTGCATCGATCTCAATCCCTGGTACGCACGCTGTGATGACGTCGATCGACCGGACTTCCTGCACTTCGACCTCGATCCCGTTCCCGATGCAACGTTCGAGGACGTGCGCGCCGCCGCGCTGATCGTGAACGAGGCACTGCGCTCGCTTGGAATGCCCACGTTCGTGAAAACGACCGGATCAAAGGGGCTGCATGTCTACGTCCCCATCGTTCGCGGCCCGAATCAGAAAGCCGTGTGGGCTTTCGCCAAGCAGTTTGCAATCGTTCTTGCGAAACGCAATCCGGAATTGTTGACCGCCGAATACCGAGTCGCCAAGCGACCGCCGAGGCGCGTGCTCGTCGATTACAACCAGAATGCATGGGGGCGAACGCTCGCGTCCTTGTATTCGCCCCGTCCGAGCCCTCTTGCGACCGTTTCAACGCCGCTCACGTGGGAAGAACTGGCTGGCGGTGCGCGCACCGAAGACTTCCACATCGCCAATGTTCCAGCGCGTATCGCGAAGCTCGGTGACTTATGGGCGCCGCTATTGGCTCCGCGCGACCGCTTCGATCTTTCCAATCTCGTGGGCTGAATGACGCTGCCTATCCCCGTCGATTACGCAGCAATGGAAGCGAAACTCGTGTCGGAGCTGCCTGCGGGAAAGCAATGGCAATACGAGCCGAAATGGGACGGGTTTCGTTGTCTTGCGTTCAAGGACAGCGATGACGTCGCGCTGCGCTCGAAAGCGGGCCAGCCGCTCGAGCGCTATTTTCCCGAGATCGTCGAGGCGATTGCAGCGCTACGTGTCGAGCAATGCGTGCTCGATGGTGAGCTCGTCGTTCCGCAGGGTGATGGCCTGTCGTTCGACGAGCTTCTGATGCGCATCCATCCGGCTGCGTCGCGCGTAACCAAGCTTTCGCGCGAGCATCCTGCGTTGTACGTGGTGTTCGATCTGTTGGTCGATGATCGTGGCGGATTGCTGATCGCGAAAGCGCTCACTGAGCGACGCGTCGCGCTCGAGCACTTCTTCACGCGACATTTGAAGAATGCGCCACGCTTTCGCTTGTCACGCGTCACGACATCGCGTGCTGATGTCGACGCATGGTTCGCTTCTCTTGGAAGCGGACTCGACGGCGTCGTCGCCAAGCGCGTCGATCTACCGTATCAGTCGGGCGAGCGAAAGGGCATGCAAAAGTTCAAGCACATGCGCACCGCGGACTGCGTCGTCGGCGGATTTCGCTACGGCACGAAGACCGAAGTCGTCGGTTCGCTGCTGCTCGGTTTATTCGACGACGGTGGCCTCCTGCATCATGTTGGATTCAGCTCGAACATCGCGGCGTCCGAGCGCGCGTCGGTCACTCGTAAGCTCGAAGCGCTGCGCGGCGGCGAAGGCTTCACGGGACGCGCACCCGGCGGACCGAGCCGCTGGAGCAGTGAGCGCAGCGGCGAATGGGTCCCGCTCAAGACCAAGCTCGTTGTCGAAGTGCAATACGACCACTTCAGCGGCGATCGCTTCCGTCACGGCACGAAGTTCCTGCGTTGGCGCCCCGACAAGGCGCCCGCGCAGTGCACATTGGCGCAAGTGCAGCAGGAGTCGGTCGCAACGCTCGCGCTTTTGTAAAGCGATTGCGATCGCGTCCGAATGCCGTCGCATCAGATCGTCGGCTTCAGCCCTCCGAATCCCCCGGTGACCTGGCACCCCGCCGCGGTGTTGGTACCCGAGAACCGACCGAGTATTCCGCCCAGCGTCGACAGCTCGATCTCGTTCGCATTCCAGTTCCCGGCGCGGCCGTCACTGCAGGTGTACGTACCGCTGATGCTCCCGATCTTGCCGAGCTGGCTGTATGCGCCCTGATACGTGCAGCTGAAGGTGCGCAAGTTGTCCGTCAGCGCGGCGGTGATCATCACCAACGCCGGTGGGTTGTGAACGATCGTGAAAGTGCCCGATCCGTTGAATGGCCCGTTGGCGCTCGGCGTGGCGCAGCTGTGCTGGAACGACAAGAACGAGCCGATGTAGGTGCCGGACAGGTTCAGCGTGCTCAACAGGAATCGTTGCACTGATTTGGTCACTGTCACGCCGTCGATCGTATAGGTGACCGTGGCGGTCGTCGGCGACGTCGCGGTGAACGTCAGCGTGCCGGCGTTGCGGTTCACCGCAGGCGGCGCAAACGGGCCGCCGTAGAACGGACCGGTGGTCGCGATCAGCGTGCCGGTGAACGTCGCTCCTCCCGGCGTGGTCGCATTGGTGAGGCCGGTGAACCAGGTGGGCCTGCCGTCGGTGCCGAAGACGTAGAACGTGACGAACATCGTATTGTTCTGCTGCGCGGTTTGCATGCCCCAGCCGGATTCCGCTGGATTCCACCAAAGGTCGCCGTAATCGGTTGCATGGACTGCGAGCGAGATCAACCCCACAAAGAGCGCGACGAGCGCGCGAAACAGCTTGGCGGTACGCATCCTCATCCCCCTGGTTGGTTTAGTCCAACGATCGTCAGCGAATGTTCGAATAGTTCGCCGGCACCCACACATAGCCTTTACCCAGCGCCCGCAAGTGGCCGATTCCCGGAAACGCTATATGCGCCGCGGCGACCCAATGACCCTCCTTCGCCGCTTCCGCGAACGCCCTGCGCCGCTGCGGCAAAGCCGCTTTCGAATCGATGTCGAACTTGATCGTCACCTGCGGCTCGGCGAACTGTACCGCGCCGACGTGAATCAAGTCGCCCCACACGACGAGCTTCCGGCCCTTGCTCTCGACGACATAGCTCGCGTGACCGGGCGTATGCCCCCGCGCGGCACGAGCGCGAATGCCCGACACGAGCTCGGTGTCGCCGTCGAAGGTTTTCAGCTTGCCTGCCGAGACATACGGATTGAGCGACGCCATCGCGCCGTCGAAAAATTCCTGCATGTCCTTGGGCGCCACGTCGCGGTTGGCAGTGCTGAGCCAATAATCGGTGTCGCGCTTGTCCACGCGCACGATTGCATGCGGAAACACGATCCGGTTGTTTGCGATCAATCCGCCCACGTGATCGGCATGCAAGTGGGTGATGTAGATCTCGTCGACCTGCTCGGGTTGGTAGCCGGACGCCTTCAGGTTGTCGACGAGCCTGCCGAGCGTGGGCCCGAACAGCGCTCCGGCGCCCGCATCGATCAACACGAGCTTGTCACCGGTGTTGATCAGATACCCGTTGACCGATGTCTCGACAGGGTCGGCAATGAACGATTGGCCAAGCGCGCGCTTGACGTTTGCGGGCGTGGTATTGGTCAGCAGCGACGTGACCGGCAATGCCACGGTTCCATCGGAAAGCGCGGTGATTTCGAAGTCGCCGAGCGTCATGCGATACCAGCCAGGCGCCGATGTCCTCGCAAACGGCGCGGCGGCCAGCGCGTGAACGGCCACCGCCAGCATGAGCACCCCGGTCGTGAGCCTCGCGACGTTGCGTAGCATCTTCATTCTCGCTTCCATGGATCATGCCTTGATTTTGGACATAGACGGATCATACAAAGGCTTGAGCGATGCAATCGCAGGATACGCGCGCCCCGCGATATCGACCTCGAAGCGGCCGCGATCAAGATACGCCTGATCGATCGGCTCGTCGGCCTCGAACATCGCGAGCCCGACTGCGCCGCCGAGCGTATGACCGTAGGAGGCCGCTCGGACATAGCCAAGCGCGCGCCCATTGCGTTTGACGATCTCGGCATGAAACATCATCGGCTCGGGATTCTTGACGAGGATTTGCACGAGCCGCTTGCGCAGCGGTCCTCGCGACTTTTGCGCGAGCACCGCCTCGCGCCCGACGAAGCCGCCGGGTTTGTCGAGCGCGACGGCAAAGCCCAGGCCCACCTCCAACACCGTGTCGGTGTTGTCCATATCGTGACCATAGTCGCGATACGCCTTTTCCATCCGCAGGCTCGCGAGCGCTTTGAGTCCCGCATGCCGTAGCGCGAGCACTTCGCCCGCCTCGACGATCCGCTCGTACACGTGCATCGCTTGCTCGGTGGGAATGAAAAGCTCGTAACCGAGCTCGCCCAAGTACGTGATGCGAATGCACAGCACGCGCGCAAAGCCGATGTCGATCTCGCGTGCGGTGCGAAACGAGAATGCTGCGTTCGACAGGTCGGCGCTGGTGAGCGTCTGCAAAAGCTCCCGCGACCGTGGACCCTGCACGTTCAATTGCGCATAGCCCGACGTCGCGTCGTTCACGAAAACATGCCTCTTGTGATCGATGTGTCGACGCATCCAGGCCTCCACGTGCCGGTGCGCGGTGTCGGTCGCCACGACCCAGAACCGCTCGTCGTCGAGCTTGGTTACCGTGAGATCGGCTTGCATATGGCCCGCCGTGTCGAGCCATTGTGTGTACGTCACGATGCCCGATGCGTGATCGACGTCGTTCGCCGAGATCCAGTTGAGCATTCGACCGGCATCGCGGCCCTGCACCAGGAACTTCGACATGAACGACATATCCATGACGATGACGTTCTCGCGCGCTGCCCGATGCTCCTCTTCCCAGTACGAAAACCAATGTTGCCGGCCCCACGACAAGCTCTGCTGCTCCGGCGTGATGCCGCTTGGCGCGTACCAATCCGCACCCTCCCATCCACTCACGTCGCGAAAGTACGCTCCGCGTTCACGTAGACGATCGTGAAACGGCGAGCGCTTCGCGCCGCGCGCCGTCTGCATCGAGCGCGTCGGATAGTGGCATTGATAAACCATGCCGAGCGATTCCATCGTCCGCGTGCGGCGGTACTCGGCGTTTGCCTGATAGCGATGCAATCGATCGGTGTTGAAGCCGGTCACGTCGACGTCGGGACGGCCGTCGACGATCCATTGCGCGAGCGCACGCCCTATCCCGCCGCCGGTGAGAATGCCGATCGAGTTCATTCCTGCGGCAACGAAATAATTCTCAAGCTCGGGTGCCTCGCCGACGATCGGCTGCAAATCCGGCGTGAAGCTCTCGGGGCCGCAAAAGAATTTCTTGACGCCAGTCTCCATCGATATTGGCACGCGTCGCATCGCCTGCTCGACATACGGTCCCATGCGCTCCCAATCGGGTGGAAGCTCGCCGAATGAAAAATCACGGGGAACGCCGCCAACGCTCCACGGCGCACATACCGTTTCGAACAGACCAATCATCAAGCCGCCGACTTCCTCACGAAAGTAACCAAACGACGCCGGATCCTCGATGATCGGCCAGTCGGATGACAAGCCCGGAATCGGCTCGGTGATGAGGTAGTAGTGCTCGGCAGCCTGCAGTGGAATGGTCACGCCATTCAACTCGCCCAACTCGCGTGCCCAGATCCCCGCGCAGTTGACGACCTTCTCGCATTCGATGTCACCAAGCGACGTTCGCACACCGGTGACGAACCTGTGCCTTTGCGTAACGCCGGTTACGCGAACGCCTTCGACAATGCGAACACCGCGCTGACGCGCACCCTTCGCGAGCGCCATCGTGACGTCGACCGGATTCGCGCGGCCGTCGTCGGCAACGTAAAAGCCCGCGAGAATATCGTCGGTGTGGGCGAGCGGAAACAATTCACGCACGTCGCGCGCCGAGATCTCCTGCACGTCGACACCGCAGTGACGGTTGAACGCGGCGACGCGGCGATATTCCTCGAGTCGGTCGCGATCGGTCGCGATCTCGATAAAGCCCACCGGCTTGAAGCCGGTCGGTTGCCCCGTTTCGGCTTCGAGCCGCGAATACAGATCGCGCGTGTACTTGCGCATTTCCGTCGACGTTTCGGAAAGGGAGCCGAAACGGACGATCAGTCCCGCGGCGTGCCAGGTCGTGCCTGATGTCAGTCGGTCACGCTCGAGCAGGACGACGTCGGTGACGCCAAGGTGGGCCAGATGGTAGGCCACCGAGCAGCCGATGACCCCACCGCCGATGACGACGACGCGCGCTCGCGCGGGAAGCGAGGGATCCGACATATTCGTGATCATACCTAGCACTTTCCCGTCGTTACGCGTTGCAACGCGGCGCGCATCGCGCCACACTCGCAACCTCGCGTCTCGATGCGAGTGGTCAACAGGGTGAGCGCTCTCAAAGTCGCTGTGATCGGTGCGGGCCGCATGGGCGCGCTGCACGCTTCCAAGCTCGCCGCGCTCGATGACGTTGCCCTTTCGGGAATCGTCGACATCGACCAATCGCGCGCAGCGTCGCTCGCCGGGCGCTTCGAATGCGATTGGTTCACCAACTGTCGCGATGCGTTGCGCGGCGCCGACGCGGCGATCGTCGCCGTTCCGCCCGATCAGCACGCGAAAATCGCATCGGCATGCCTCGATCGCGGTGTGCACGTGCTTCTCGAAAAACCGATCGCCGCGAATATCGCGGAGGCCGATGAGCTCGTCCGGCTTGCATCGCAATGCAACACGGTGCTGCAGGTGGCGCACGTAGAGCGCTTCAGGAGCGCGTTTCGCTCGATGCACGAATGCATCGACCAGCCGTTGTTCATCGATGCGGAGCGACTCGCATCGTTCGATCCCCGCGCACGCGACGTCGACGTCGTGCTCGACCTCATGATCCACGACATCGATCTCGCGCTCTCGCTGGTCAAGCGCGACGTGGTCAATATCAGCGCATGCGGATTCGGCGTGCTGACGACAGGCATCGACATCGCCCACGCGTATCTGGAGTTCGACAATGGTTGCGTCGCGAACCTCGCCGCCAGCCGCGTCAGCCAATCGCCGGTGCGCAAATACCGGGTGTTCCAGCACAATCTTTATGTTTCGGCCGACCTCGACGCCGGGCGGATGCGCCTGGTGCGGCGCGATGGCGCGCGAATCGAGCAGCAGGAGCAGCGCTTCGACGCTGATGATGCGCTGGCACAACAGGATAAGGCGTTCGTGGCGGCTGTGCGTGGACTGCGCCCGGTCGCGGTGACCGCCGAGCAAGGCCGCCAGGCGCTCGCTGTGGCGCTAAGAGTCGGGCAGCTCGCCCGCGAACGCTTGGATCGTTTTCACATGCGCGTCGCCCGATAGTGCCGGAGCCCATCGCTCTCGCCGACCCGGCGGCTGAGTACCATGCACTGCGGGACGATATCGTCGCGGCAGCGGAACGTGTGCTCGCGTCGGGTCGGTATGTGCTCGGTGCGGAAGGCGAGGCGCTCGAGCGGGAGCTTGCGCAGTTTGTTGGCGTGCCCTACGGCGTCGGCGTGAATTCCGGCACCGACGCGATCCATTTGGCGCTGGTTGCTGCCGGTGTCGGCCCGGGCGACGAAGTCATCGTCCCAGCCTTCACTTTTTTTGCAACCGCCGAAGCCGTCGTGCATGCCGGCGCGACACTGGTATTCGCCGACGTCGACGCGCACACGTTCAATCTCGATCCTGCATCGTTACATGCGCATATCGGACCGAGAACGCGTGCCGTGATCGCAGTACATCTATTCGGACAGGTCGCCGCGCTCGATACCATCGCGCCGCTGTGCGAGGCGCATCACCTCACGCTGGTCGAGGATTGCGCGCAGGCGATTGGAGCGCAGCGCGACGGACGGCACGCCGGAAGCGTTGGTGCATTCGGTTGCTTCTCGTTCTACCCGACGAAGAATCTATCCGCGGCCGGCGATGCGGGAATTGTCACCTGCCGGAGCGCCGAGCATGCCGAGCAGCTTAGGATGCTGCGACACCATGGCAGCCGCGAGCCCCATGTTCACTCGCAAGTCGGCTGCAACAGCCGGCTCGACGAAATACAGGCCGCCATCTTGCGCGTGAAACTTCCGCATCTCGAGCGCTTGACCTGCGCGCGCGAGCGCATTGCGTCGACTTATCGCGAAAGGCTTGCCCACACGCGCGTCCAATTGCCATTTGCAATGGAACGCGGTCGCCACGTTTGGCATCAGTTCACGATCCAAAGCGAGCGACGCGATGCGATCCGCCGCGCGCTGGCCGATGACATGATCGCAAGCGGCTTGTTCTACACAACGCCGCTGTATCGACAGCCGGCGTTGGCGCATCTTGCAACATCCCCGCTACCCGTTGCCGAGCGGCTCGCCTCGCGCGTGCTCTCTCTGCCCATGCACCCGTTCCTGAGTGATCAAGCAATAGAACGGGTTGTGGCCGCGGTGCAACGCAGCGCCTGAAGAGCCACGCTCTGGCCGGATTGCGGCACTGGGCGCGATGGTATGCTCGCCCAAGGGTTCTCATCAGAAGACCCGTTGGGGGACGACAGCTTGACGGATCGCAATCACGGACGCGCTCGAGCAGGCGCCGGCGGGCATGCCTTGCATCCCGCGTCGCGCAAAGGCGATCTCCTTCGTGTCGAGGATCTGTCGATCGCGTTCGACAATCGCGGCACGCTGGTCCCCGCCCTCGATCACGTTTCCTTCGCGATCGCACCGGGAGCGACCCTCGCGCTTGTCGGCGAATCCGGCTCCGGCAAGTCGGTGACAGCGCAAGCGATCATGCGCATCCTGCCCAAGAACGGCGCGATCACCTCGGGTCGCATTCTGTTCGCGCCGCCGGGAAGCGCAAATCATCCGGTCGACATCACGAAGGCGACTTCCGACGGCTCGCTGATGCGGGGCATTCGCGGCCGCCACATTTCGATGATTTTTCAGGAACCGATGGTTTCGCTGTCGCCCTTGCATACGATCGGCGATCAGGTGAGCGAAGCGTTGTTCCTGCATCACAAGGTGTCGCGCAAGGAAGGGCTCGAGCGCACGCAGGAGATGCTCGCGCACGTCGGGTTTCCCAATCCCTCGCGCGCGATGCGCAATTACGCGTTCGAATTGTCGGGCGGCTTGCGCCAGCGCGCGATGATTGCGATGGCACTCGTGTGTCGCCCATCGTTATTGATCGCCGACGAACCGACGACTGCACTCGATGTGACGATGCAGGCGCAGATCCTGGCGCTGATCAAGGATCTGCAATCCGAGCTCGGCATGGCGATGCTGATCATCACGCACGACCTCGGTGTCGTCGCGAACGTTGCCGAGCGCGTCGTCGTGCTCTATCAAGGGAAGGTGATGGAGGAAGGGACGATCGAGCAGCTCTACGAGCGACCTTCGCATCCCTATCTGCAAGCGTTGCTTCGCGCCGTTCCGCATTTCGACATGAAGCCGGGCGAGCGGCTCGTCTCGGTTCGCACCGTCGATCATCAAACCGGACCGCTCGTCGAGGATCGCGAGCCGTGGCCAGCCGACATCGACGACGTGCACCTTGCGGTTCGCAACATCACGAAGTCGTTCACGCACCGCGCGACCGGATTTCTGGTGCGCCGCGAAGGGCCGACGTTTCGCGCCGTCGACGATGTGAGCCTGACGATTCGGCGCGGCCAGTGTTTCGGCCTGGTCGGTGAAAGCGGATGTGGCAAGACGACGCTTTCCAAGGTCATCATGCGCGCGCTCGAGCCCGACAGCGGCGAGATCGTCTACAACGATCGCGGCAAGCCGCTCGATGTCGTGCACGCCGAAGGCGACGAATTGATGCGCTTTCGCCGACGCGTGCAATACATCTTCCAGGATCCGTTCGGCTCGCTATCGCCGCGCATGACGGTGTTCGACATCCTGCGCGAGCCGTTGATCATCCACGACATCGGCGATGCGGACTACCGCGCCGAGATGGCGAAGGAATTGATGCGCCTCGTCGGGCTCGATCCGCGCTTTCTCAATCGCTATCCGCACAGCTTCTCGGGCGGCCAGCGCCAGCGCATCGGCATCGCGCGGACGCTTGCCCTGAAGCCCGATCTGATTCTGTGCGACGAGCCCGTGTCCGCACTCGACGTCTCCATCCAGGCGCAGGTGCTGAATCTCCTGAAGGATCTGCAGGCCGAGCTCGGCCTCACCTATCTTTTCATTTCGCACAACCTCGCCGTGGTCGACTATGTCGCGGACGATATCGCGGTGATGTGTCGCGGTCGCATCGTCGAGATCGCGCCGCGCGAAGTGCTGTTTCGCAATCCCGTCCACCCGTACACGCTGGGGCTCCTGGCTGCCGTGCCGTATCCCGATCTCGCGCGAAAGCTCGATCTCGACACCGTGCTCGAGGGCGCCGCGCGATTGCCGGAAGAATGGCGAGCACCGTTTGCGTGGACACCGGACAACGCGGGAGAGCTGGTCGACATCGGCGAGGGGCATTGCGTACGCATGCAAGCGGCAAGTGAGCCGGAAAGGATGATCGCGTGATCAAGCGTGTCCTGTTGATTGCGGTGCTGGCGATGCATTCGCTGGCACTCGCTGAAGAGCCGCCGATGCTGGCGCCCGATGTCAACGCCGGCAAGTTGCCCCCGCTCGAAAAGCGGCTTCCGCGCACTCCGAATGCGATGGAAAAGCAGCCAAATGTCGCACCAGGCCAATACGGTGGCGATCTTCGCATGCTGATGGCGAAAGACCGCGACATCCGCATGATGGTCGTGTATGGCTACTCGCGGCTCGTGGGATACGACCGCAACTTGAAGCTCGGCCCGGACATTCTGCAAAGCGTGGACAACGATGGCAATCGCGTTTTCACGCTGCATTTGCGACCCGGCCATCGCTGGTCGGACGGTAAGCCTTTTACGACCGCCGATTTCCGCTACTGGTGGGAAGACGTCGCGCAAAACAAGGATCTTTCGCCGTTCGGATTGCCCCAAGCCCTTTTGGTGCGCGACAAAGGGCCGAAGTTCGAAATCCTCGACGAGACGACGGTTCGCTTTGCGTGGGACGAGCCGAATCCGCAATTCCTTCCCGCACTCGCCGGCCCGAGCCCGCTCTACATTTACCGGCCCGCGCATTACTTGAAGCAGTTTCACGCGAAATACATCGGGCTCGAGAAGGCGAACGCGAACGCCACCGCAGCCGGATCGCGCAACTGGGCGGGCCTCCATCAAAAACGTGACGACCAGTTCCGCTTCGACAATCCCGATCTGCCCACGCTCGAGCCGTGGGTGAACACAACGGCACCCCCGTCGACGCGTTTCGTGATGGTTCGCAATCCCTACTTCCATCGCGTGGACGCCAGCGGTCGCCAGCTTCCGTATATCGATCGCGTCATCATCGGCATCACCGATGACAAATTGATTCCCGCGAAGACTGGCGCCGGCGACGTCGATCTGCAAGTGCGTTACCTTCGCTTCGACAACTACACGTTCTTGAAGCAAAGCGCGAAGCGCAACAACTATCAGGTGCATCTGTGGGAGAAAGCGCTCGGCTCGCAAATGGCGCTGTATCCGAATCTGAACGTCGATGATGCGGAGTGGCGCAAGCTCATGCGTGACGTCCGCTTCCGTCGCGCGCTATCGCTTGGCATCAACCGGCACGAGATCAACGAGGTCGTGTATTTCGGGCTGGGCGTCAAATCCGCGAATACCGTGTTGGTGCGAAGCCCGCTTTACCGCCCGGAATTTCGCAACGCCTGGACCGACTTCAACCTCAAGGAAGCCAACGCGCTCTTGGATTCGCTCGGTCTCACCAAGCGTGATGCGTCGGGACTGCGCCTTCTACCCGACGGTCGCAAGATGGAGCTGATCGTCGACACGTCGGGCGAGAGTACCGAGGAGACCGACGTTCTGGAGCTGGTGCGCGACAGTTGGCGCAAGCTCGGCATCGCAGTCTTTCCTCGACCATCGCAGCGCGAAGTGTTTCGCAAGCGCATCTATTCCGGCAAGGCGATGATGTCGGTGTGGGCGGGTCTCAACAACGGGATTGCAGCACCCGCGATGAGCCCGGCGGAGCTCGCTCCCACCGCGCAGGAACAGTTGCAGTGGCCGATGTGGGGTCAGTATTACGAGCAGAGCCGCAGGGGCGGCGAAGCGCCGTCGCTTCCCGAAGCGCAGGAGCTCGTGCGCCTTTACAACACATGGCGCAACGCGTCCGATGACAGCGAGCGCGAAAAGGCGTGGCTTGCGATGCTCGCCATCCACGCCGATCAGGTGTTCACGATCGGTATCGTCACGCGCGCGCTGCAGCCGGTGGTCGTGCGCGACTGGGTGAAGAACGTGCCGAAGGAAGGCATTTACAGCTGGGACCCGGGTGCGTATTTCGGCATCTATCGTCCCGACACGTTCTGGATGGACACCAAGGCGATCAACTAGGCGCGTTTCATGGCCGGATACGTTATCAAGCGCGTGTTGTTGATGATTCCGACGCTGATCGCGATCAGCATCATCGTCTTCATCATCATCCAGCTTCCGCCCGGCAACTATCTCGAAAGCTATATCGCCGAGCTGCAGGCGCAAGGCGAATCGGTCGACCCTCAGCGCATCGCGTTCTTGCGTGAGCATTACGGGCTCGACAAGCCGCTCCACGAGCAATACCTGCGCTGGGCGAGCGGAATGCTCGTCGGCGACTTCGGCTACTCGTTCGAGTTCAACATGCCGGTGAGCCGTGTGGTGGGCGATCGCATGTTTCTCACCGTCATCATCTCATTCGTGACGATCGTGTTCACCTGGCTGATCGCGTTTCCGATCGGCATCTATTCGGCGACGCATCAATACAGCTGGGGAGACTACGGTCTGTCGCTGCTGGGCTTTCTCGGCATCGCAGTGCCGAACTTCATGCTCGCGCTGGTGATGATGTATGTCGCGAACGTGTTCTTCGGCACGTCGATCGGCGGTCTGATGGCGCCCGAATACATCGACAAGCCGTGGTCGTGGGACAAGATCAAGTCCGTGCTCGCACATAGCTGGATTCCGGTCGTCGTCATCGGCACGAGCGGAACCGCGGGAATGATCCGGCGCCTGCGCGCGAACCTTTTGGACGAGCTGCAGAAGCAGTACGTCGTCACCGCGCGCGCCAAAGGATTGCCGCCGCGCAAGGCGTTGTTCAAGTATCCGCTCCGGATGTCGCTCAATTTCTTCATCTCGGATATCGGAAGCCTTCTGCCGAGCATCATTTCCGGTGCCGAGATCACCGCCGTCGTGTTGTCGCTGCCGACCACCGGCCCGATGCTGTTGAGTGCCCTCAAAAGCCAGGACATGTATCTCGCCGGCTCGTTTTTGATGTTCCTTGCCGTGTTGATCGTCATCGGTGTATTGATCTCCGACCTGGCGCTCGTTGCGCTCGACCCTCGCATCCGTCTATCGGGCGGGGTGGCGCGATGAACGAAGCGACCGCGCCGCCGCTCGCGCTTCCCGGCACCGTCGATCATTTCGTCTCGACCGAGCCGTTCGATCCCGCTGCTGCGTCGCGGCTTACTCCCGAGCAGGAGCGCTTCTACCTGGCTTCGCAGTGGAAGCTCATGTGGTGGAAGTTCAAGCGTCATCGCGTTGCCGTCGTCTCGGGAATCATTCTGTTCCTGATGTACGCGTCGACGCTGGTGAGCGAGATCCTGGTTCCCTATAACCTGCACACGCGCAACACCAACTTCATTTACGCCCCGCCGCAATCGGTGCATCTGTTTCACGAGGGGCGCTTCGTCGGGCCGTTCGTTTACGATTTGACGAAGACGCTCAACATGGAGACGCTGCGGCGCGATTACACGGAAAACAGCGCGACACCGCGTCCGATACGCTTCTTTTGCTCTGGCGACCCTTACGAGTTCTGGGGATTGATCGATATGTCGTTCCACGTCGTCTGCCCCGCGGAAGGCGCGACGTTGTTCTTGCTCGGTACCGATCGCCTGGGCCGTGACATGTTCTCGCGCATCGTCCACGGCGCGCGCATCTCGCTGACGATCGGATTGTTGGGAATCGCAATCAGCTTCGCATTGGCGCTGGTGATCGGCGGCATCGCCGGCTACTTCGGCGGCTGGGTCGACTCGGTGGTCCAGCGCTTGATCGAGATCATTCGCTCGTTTCCGGAGTTGCCGCTTTGGATGGCGTTGTCCGCCGTGCTGCCGGTGACGTGGAGTCCGATCCTCGTCTACTTTGGCATCACGGGAATTCTTGCGCTGCTGGATTGGACCGGACTCGCTCGCGCCGTGCGCTCGAAGCTTCTTGCACTACGTGAAGAGGATTACACGACCGCAGCGCGCTTGATGGGCGCAAAGCCGAGTCGCATCATCGGCCGGCATTTGTTGCCGGGCTTCATGAGTCACCTGATCGCGTCGGCGACGCTGTCAATTCCCGGCATGATTCTCGGTGAGACCGCACTGTCGTTTCTGGGCATCGGACTGCGGCCGCCGATCACGAGCTGGGGCGTGCTTTTGAACGAAGCGCAGAACATCAACGTCGTGGCGCTTTATCCCTGGCTCATGCTGCCGGTCGTTCCTGTGATCGTCGTCATCCTCGCGTTCAACTTCTTCGGCGACGGATTGAGAGATGCGGCGGATCCCTATCGGTAGGCGCCATGGGTGCTCAACTGAGAGGATAACGCCCGAGCCGAAGCGCCAACGAGCGATGGTGATTGCGTCGCAGGTTCACCGTCCCTCAAGCCACCAGCTTCGCCAACGCGCCTCCCTCCAACTGCTCGTAGCCCCCCTCTTCCACCACCTGCCCGTCCTCGAATACCAGCACCCGGTCGAATTCCTTCGCGAGCTCGGTGCGCCCGAGCGCCCAAAGCACCGTCCGGCCTTCGGCCCACTCGAGCACGGCTTGCAACACGCGCTGTTCAGTCGCGGGATCCAGTCCCGACGTGGGCTCGTTGAACACCAGCATGTCGGGATTTTTCATGATGCCGCGCGCGATCGCGAGGCGCTGGCGCTCGGAGTAGGACAGGCGCGATCCAGCATTGCCCACTTCGAAATCGAGGCCCGCGCGTACAAGCCCCGCCTCCATTCCCGACTCGCTTGCCACTTCGCGCACGAGCGCACTGATGCGCGCCGGCGCATTCGCCTGCTCGAGCGACACGCGCCCGAACAGGATGTTTTCCTGCACGCTCAGCACC
>DATLOI010000116.1:0-37453 GCA_035536295.1 Casimicrobiaceae bacterium | reverse complement strand
CGACGATCCCATCGGCAGTTGGTTCACGCGCAACTACGGCAGTCTCGCTTGTACAACGAGACCAACTGGCTGATCATGCGATGGCGCGTGGCATGGCGAGGGGTCGCGATCCGGTGGCTGCTCGGAACGAACGCCTAGGTCATGCCGGGTCACCCACTCATCGTGAGAAAGGCAGCACCATGGCTTCTCGCCACAATCGGTCTCCTCAGCAAAACATTTCCCGTCGCGATTTCCTGGGTGCAGGCATGGCCGGCGGGGCGTCGATGCTCGCCGGCGGCTTCGGCGCACTGTCGCCGACGACTACGAATGCGGCCCGCCCCGGCGATCCTGTGTGGATCGAGAAAACGATCCCCGAGTTGCAATCGCTGTTGGCGTCCGGAGCACTCAGCAGTGTCGAACTGACGCATGGTTATATCCGGCGGATCGCCGATCTCAATCCGCTGTTGCGGGCGGTCATCGAGATCAACCCGAACGCCTCGGCTATCGCCGCGCAACTCGACACGCAACGTCGTCGGGGGCGCCTACTGGGGCCGCTGCATGGCATTCCGATATTGCTCAAGGACAACATTGCCACCGACGATCGGATGCAAACAACGGCCGGCTCGCTTGCGCTTGTCAACAGCAAGGTTGCCTCCGATGCCGTCGTGGCAGCGCGGCTGCGTGCCGCGGGCGCAATCATTCTCGGCAAGGCCAATCTGGGCGAGTGGGCTAACTTCCGCGGCTTCAACCCATTAGGATTCTTCGGCTGGACTGCGCGAGGTGGTGCCACCCACAATCCCTATTTATTGAGCTACACGGCGTTCGGGTCCAGCTCGGGGTCGGCCGTTGCCGCAGCTGCCAACCTGTGCGCCGCCGCCATCGGCACCGAGACCGACGGGTCAATCGTCGGTCCGTCCAATGCGAATCACGTCGTGGGCTTGAAGCCGACGCTCGGCCTCGTGTCACAGGCCGGCATCATTCCCATCAGTCACGAACAAGACACGGCTGGGCCGATGGCACGCACGGTGACCGATGTGGCGGTTCTACTCGGCGTATTGCAGTCGCCGTTCGGGGCCGTCGCGGGCCGCCCGCTGCCAACCGACTACACCCGATTTCTTCGACGGGGAGCACTGGCCGGCAAAACGATCGGCATCGATCGGAGATTCGTCGATCAGTACGACGTGTACGGCTACCCCGGCGACGACGACACGCTGCCGTATTTCGAGCAGGCGCTCGCCATGCTCAGCGCATTGGGCGCCACGCTGGTCGACACCGACAGCGGTGACGTCTTCAACTATTTCGAGGATGAGTTCACCGCGCTGCTTATCGAGTTCAAGCCGCATCTCGAGGAATACCTCGCGGGCCTCACCCACACGCGCATGCGCACGCTCGGCGACCTTATCGCGTTCAACATCGCCCATTGCGCCGCGGAAATGCCGTTTTACGGGCAGGAACTCTTCGAAATTTCCGAGTCGCTGGGCGGCGATTTCAGCGATCCCACCTACAGGCGAGGCGCTGTTCGCCTCGCCGCACGGGCGGGAATCGACAATGCGCGCGGACCGAACGGCGAGCGGCTCGATGCGATCGTGGCGCCGCATCTGAGCAACAGCACGGCGCCGGCCATCGCCGGATATCCCAACCTCGCCTTGCCTGTGGGAATCACCCCTGCTGGCAAGCCCGCCGGAATGCTGATGTACAGCGGTTTCTTGAAAGAACCGGAGTTGATCGGTTTTGCATATGATCTGGAACAAGCGCTCCAAGTGCGCCGTCAGCCGCAAATGCTGGGGAGCGTGAACGATCCGCCGAACGCGGGACTTTGCGAGGGTTTGCGACCGTCCGAGGTGTTCAGAGGCAAGGCCCACTTGCCGCACGGACGATTCTTTGGGTAGGAACGCGATACCAAACGTTGATCGCGCCTCCGATCGTATCGGGGGCGCGATCAACACGCCGTCGTTCAAGACTCGGCGCCGAAGACATGCCTGCCCATAGCGGATAGCCCCGACGATCGGCTGCGTTCCCAATGCAACCGGGACGGCGGGGTGAACTGCCTTACGAGGCCAACAACCGTCAGCTCCCCTTCGTCTTGTTGATCACGGTGAACAGCTTGTCGACATAGTCCTTGCCGATGTCCTTCTCGGCCCATTGGCGCACCGGCGGCTGGGCAAGCTTGCGAAACTCGCCGACCTGCGCCGGCGTCAGCGTCGTAACCTGCATCCCGTTCTTCTCGAGGATCTGCTTCGCGTTCTTGTCCTGCTCGGAGGTCATCTTGCGATGGATCGTCATCGCCTTTCGCGTTGCCTCGTCGACTGCTTTCTTTTCGGTTGCCGACAACCCCTGGTAGAACCGATCGTTGACGACGTATCCGTGCACGCTCCACACATGGCCATCGAGCGTCGCGTACTTTTGATATTGGTAAAGACTCGCGGCAAGGATGTTGGTGACACCGTTCTCCTGTCCGTCGACCACCTTCTGCTGCAACGCTGTCGGAAGCTCCGCCCACGGAATCGCCGACGCCGACGCGCCAAGGGACTCGACCAGCGCCTGAAATACCGGCGAAGGCTGGATGCGGATCTTCATTCCTTTCATGTCGGCTGGTGTGGTGATCGGTCGCACGCTGTTCGTGAAATGACGCACACCGTTGTCGGCAAGGCCCAGTAGCCGTATGCCGGTCTTCTTGATCATGTCGTTCGAGAAGTCGGCGAGCCATGGGCTATCGTAGACGCGCCACGCGTGCTCGTGATTCTCGTAGAGGAACGGCACGCCAAGAATGCCGATCGGCTTGTAGACGGTTGCAATCGCGCCATCGTGCGCGACCGCCATCTCGAGCGTTCCGAGCTTCACCGCTTCCATCGTCGGCTGGTCCTTGCCGAATTGGCCAGCCGGATAGATCTCGACCTTGATCGATCCGTTCGTTGCCTTCTCGACATGCTCCTTGAAGGCGAGCGCGGCCGCGTGCTTCGGCTGATCTTCCTTCGCGGGCTGGAAGTGGGCGTACTTCAGTACCTTTTGCGCGTATGCCGGTCCGGCGCTCAGCGCGAGCGCTGCCATTGCGGTAATGACGATCTTCAGCGATTTCATCGTTTTCTCCTTCGATGACAAACTAGCGACAGCGACTGTCAGCGCATGTATCCGAACATGCGAGGCAGCCAGGTTGAAAACTGCGGCACGAGCGTGAGAAGCAAGAGTACGCCGATCTGCGTGATGAGCATCGGCATCAGATCGCGCGTCATGCGATTCATCGACACGCCCGATACGATCGACGTCACGAACAACAGCGCGCCGACCGGCGGCGTGATCATGCCGATCGTGAGGTTGACGATGACGACGATCGCGAATTGCAGCGGATCGATTCCGGCGGCGAGGGCGAGCGGCGCCAGGATCGGAACGAAGATCATGACGCCGGGGAGTGGCTCGATGAAAATACCTGCGAGCAAGAGGAACACGTTGATCGACAGCAGCAACGCAACCGGGCCGAGCTTGAAATCGGCCATCCACTGCGCGACCTGCTGCGGGATCTGGCCGACGGTCAGCACCCACGAAAAGATCTCCGATGCGGCGATGATCATCAGGATCGACGCGGTCAGAAGCGCCGTGCGAAACAGGATCGCCGGCAGCATGTCGAAGCGTAGCGTTCCGTACAGGTAGCGACCGACGAGGAGCGCGTAGAAGACGGCCGCCGCCGATGCCTCGGTCGGCGTGAACACGCCGAAGTGAATGCCGCCGAGGATGATCACCGGAAGAACGAGCGCGGGCAGCGCCTTGACGAAGCCGATCGCAATCTCGCGCATCGTCGCGCGTCCTTCGTTGACGCGATAATTGCGCCGCACGCTGATCCAGTGATTCACGACGAGCAGCGACCCGGTGATCATGAGTCCCGGTACGACGCCTGCGAGAAACAAGCCCATGATCGATACGCTCGTCTCCGTCAGCGCATAGACGATCATGATGATCGACGGCGGAATGATGGGGCCGACGATTGCAGTTGACGCCACCAGCGCAGCGGCGTATTCCGGTGCATAGCCCGCTTTTTTCATCATGCGGATCAGCATCGCACCCGGCCCGGCTGCGTCCGCGAGCGCCGATCCGCTGATACCCGAGAAGAATGTCAGCGTGAGAACGCTCGTGTGGCCGAGCCCCCCGCGAACGTGACCGACGAGTAGGCTCGCGAACCGCAGCAGCACTTCGGTCAGCGCACCACCTGACATGAGCTCGGCAGCCAGGATGAAAAACGGGATCGCAAGCAGCGGAAAGCTGTCGATGCCTGCGAACATGTTCTGCACGGCGACCAGAGGGTCGAATGAACCCTTGACGAGCACCGCGACCAGTCCGGCGATCACCATGGCGAACGCGATCGGCACACCGAGGACCAGCGCGGCGACGAATACGAGCATCAACGCCGTGTTCACAGCGTTGCGTCTTCAGGCCCGGACGATGCGTCGCGCTTGAAGCGCCGCTCGACCACGTAGCCACGAGCGATGAAAGCGAGGTGCCCGAGCATGAGCGCTGCACCGATCGGCACGGCGAGATAGACGATGCCGGTGCGCCAATTGAGCACCGGCGTTTCCTGGTCCCATGCGAATGCCACATAACGAATCCCCAGCCAGACCAGCGCGGCGAACGTCACCGCGAGAAGCGCCACAATGAATCCGCGAAGTGCGCGCGCCGCACGAGTTGGCAGCAGATCCTGGAACGTCTCGACGGCGATGTGCGCGCCGCAACGGAGCACGAGCCCGGAACCGAGAAAGCCGACCCACACCATCATGTATCGCGTGACTTCCTCGACCCAGACGAGCGAATAGTTGAGGAGGTAGCGCGATACGACGTTGGCAAAGACAAGCGTTGCCATCGCCGCCATCAGCGCAACGATCGCGATGCGGTTGACCGCGACGAAACCACGCTCGAGCGGCGAAGATCCCTCGTCAGTAGCTACGTTCGATGCATCCATCCGAGTAACGCTCCTTGCGACGGAGACGTCGGATCAGCGCACGAACTGATCGACGTAGCGGCGGCTTGCCCGACGTCGACATGATGCACCCCGCACGTGTCGATCTTGCTCCCGACCAAAACGTTGTCAGATGTATCCGAACATCGGCGGAAAGACGATCACGACGATCGCTGCCCAAACGGCATAGACAGGAACGTAGTTCGTCTGCCAACGTTCGAGGTCCGTGAACGCTGCACGTCCTTTCAGAAATCGGATATAGAGCACCGCCGACCACGCGAGATTGACCAGGAGTATCACGTTCTCACCCAGGGCGGCCACGCGGTTCGGGGTGAAGCCGAGCTCGGTGATGCGCGCAACGATCGCCCATAGCGCAACCGCATCGGCCAATAGCGCGCTGGCCACCAGCACGACCTGCACGACATCGAAGGCGCCGGGAGAGCGCCACGGATCCCGAGCAGAGACGGAATAGAGCAGGAGGCCAAGCACCACCACAAGGAGAAGATCGAAGGCGATGAGCACGTTGCGCTCGATGTCGACTCCGCGTCCGGTCCATAGCACTGTCGCCAGAAACGTGATCAGCACGGCCGCAAAAAGAGGCGTGAAGAGCCTCGTCAGCACGGGTGCCATGTTCTCGATGACGCTTTGCTTGGCGTCCACCAGCCAGGACGCGACCACGACGGCCCCGACCGCTCCGCACGGCAACAGCCACGACTCGATAAAGGGCTCGACGTCGATTCCGATCGCCTGGAAGATCATCGCCATGAACCCGGTGAGCACGCCGCCGCCGAGGGCGATCAGGACGTAATAAATGAACAGCTCGCCCGAGAAGCGAATGAAGTCCATACGGCCTTCGACCCGGTTCCAGCGACCACCGGCGTATGCGATACCCACCACCAGCCAGAGCGCAATCGGTAGGTGCAGCGCCAATAGCTTCTCGGTGTCGCCGCCTGGCGCAGTGCGATAGACATTGGCGAATACACCTGCCGCGACGAACGCCATCACAAGCCAGCGGAGCGTGCTGGTCGGAAGCCGCCGCTTCCAGACGAAATAGCCGGTAAGAACGGGGAGCACGAAAAGACCGACATTGCGGGCGTAGAAGCCAGCGTTGTCGTTCAATTGAATCCCGAACAGCGCTGGCACCTTGATGACCGCGGCGGCGGTCACCGCAAAACAGAAGGCCACGATGGCATCGGTGCGAGCCGATGATCGTGCGTCGCCGCTCTCCGAAGGAACGCTGACGAGTTGCTTCCAGAGTCGGTCCGAGTGCTCTCGCGCGAACTCCGATGAGAGTGCGTCGAGATTGCCCATGCGCTTGACCGCTACCAGGAACGCTTCATCCCGCGCGAGCCCCGCCTCGACCAGAACTGCCACCTGCTCGCGCAGATGGTCTTCCAACTCTGCGACGTCCACGGAGTGAATCGCCTGCCGGCGGCGCAGATAGCCACGCCATTGGTCGATCTGCTCCTCCAGCGACACAGCGTGACTTGTCGCCGGCATCGTTTCAGGCTCCCTGCAGCCGAGGCGCAGCCGACGCATGATGGCTGGCCGGGAGGGAAAGCGCCTGCCAGATACCCCGCAACGTAGCGTCCACCGCCTGCCACTGCCTGCGCTCCTCAGCGAGCTGAGCGCGGCCCCGGGAAGTGATCCGATAGTACTTACGACTTCGACCGCTCTGTGCAACTTGCCACCGCGCCTTGACGAAGCCGAGCCGCTCGAGGCGATGCAAAACGGGGTAGAGCATTCCGTCCGTCCACTCGATTCGGCCGGCGGACAACTCCCGGACCCGCTGCAAAATGGCGTAGCCGTAACTGTCCGCATCGGCCAGGATCGCAAGGACGATGGGGGTCGACGAAGCAGCCATCAGGTCCTTGCTGATCTCCATAGTTAATTCGTCAAGGGGCGAAGAGCTGAGTCCGTCTACATAGCAGCGTTATACATAACAGCGCAATGTATGTAAAGAGCGCTTGTTCGCTATACTCGATCGATGCGCCAAGTCGCACGAACGGCGCTACTTATCCGAGAACCCAATGCAGGGGAAGCGATGACCGTCACGCGAACAAACGTTGCTCGTCGCAATCGGCTCTTGTTTCTTGCCGGCGCGTGCCTGATTCCAACTTGCGCCGCCTGGGCACAGGGTAGCGACGATCAGTACGACATCACCATCAAGATGGAAATGGTCGGCATGCCGATGGCTCTGCCGCCGATCTCGCAACGATTGTGTGTCAGGAAAGGCGCGAAGGACGAGGACTTCGTTCCGCGCCAGCAGAATTGCCGTGTGTCGGATTTGACGCGCACGGGCTCGCGCGTCACGTTCAAGATCGCTTGCACCGGCAACAACGCGATGACGGGTGCGGGTGACTTCGTATTCGCGTCGAACGGCTATAGCGGACAGATGAGGTTGAAGGGAAAGATGGAAGGACAGGATATGGAGATGACGCAGTCGATCGATGCGCGGCGAACAGGCAGTTGCACCGCTGGGTAGCAGAATTCTATGTACACCCTCGTCATTGCAAATTCCTCAACGATTCGACCAGCTGCGCCGCGTCATCGGCAGCTAGCTGGACCAGCGGCGGCGCAACGCGCGCGAATGCCTGATCGTTGCGAACGTGCGCGACCAGCGCTTTAACGCCAGGCGTCACCGGAAACTTCAGCAACAGATCGACCAGCGCAGTGATCGCAGGCAAGTCCTGACCTTCGAATAGAGGCGCAAGTTCCCTCGCGCAGAAGTTCGAGAACCCGTTGATCGCGCCACTTGCGCCGTGTCGCATCGCACGCGCAAGCAGACGCTCGTCGCCGACCAGGATGTGCAAGTCGCCGTGTTCGACAAGCAAGCGTTTGGTGTAGCTCCATTCGCCGCCGCTATCCTTGACCCCTGCAATGACTTCTGGGAACGCGTTCGCGACGCGGCCGATCAACTCGATCGACAGAGGGACCGCAGTGACCGATGGCAGGTGATAAAGGAACACGCCGCGCGGCGCATGCATTGCCTCGATCGCGCGCGAGAACCATGCGAACAATCCTTCGTCATCGGCGCTCTTGAAATAGAACGGCGGGGCCAGTAGCACGCCGCGCCCGCCGGCATCGAGCAACATGTTGGCTTGATCCGCCGCGTCTTCGACCGCACTCGCCATCACGCCGACGAGCAGGCGATCCGCGCCAAAGGCTCCCATCGCGGCGTCGAGCGCGCGCTCGCGCTGCGACATGCCGATCGACGCGCCCTCGCCGGTCGTGCCGAACAACGTCAGCGACGTGCAGCCTTCTTCGAGACAGCGCGAAAGATGCGCGACAAGGCGCGTCACGTCGATAGCGCCGCTTGGCTCGAACGGAGTGATGCTCGCGCAAGAGAGTCCGAAGCGGGTCGCGATCGGACGCAGCAGGGGATTCGCAGTGGCGTTCATCCGCGCAGCGTAATAGTCGGCACCGGCAGGCGCGATCGCCAGGTTAAATCCGCTTCTCGCGACCGACCCAGTAAGGTTCGCGAAGCGCGCGCTTGAGCGTCTTGCCCGCAGCGTTGCGCGGAAAGTCATCGAGCACGACGACGCGCTCCACGCGTTGGTAGCGCGCCGCGACGCGCGCATTGATCCAATCGCGCAACTCATCGGCATCACAGTTAGCGCCGTCTCGAAGCACGACTGCGGCGATCGGTGTTTCGCCCCACTTTTCATGCGGAATTCCGAAGACGGCGACCTCACGCACATCAGGATGGTGGGCAACGATTTCCTCGATGTCCTTCGGATAAACCTTGACGCCCCCCGAATCGATCATGTCCTTCTTGCGATCCACCAGAAACAGGAAGCCTTCGTCGTCCAGATAACCCAAGTCGCCGGTGTAAAGCCAGTCGTTGCGAAGCGTCGCCGAAGTCTCGTCGGGGCGCTTCCAGTAACACGGCATCGTGATCGGCCCGCGTCCGACGATCTCGCCAACTTCGCCGGTCGGGAGCGCGCGGTCTTCCTCATCGCAGATCTTGATCTCGTAGAACGGCGGCGGTACGCCTACGCTTCCTGCCTTGCGAACGCTGTCATCGCGATCGAGAATCGTGATGAAGCCTTCCGTCAACCCGTAGAGCTCATGGAAGCGGCCGGGCAATGCGTCGTTGAGGCGCTGCTTGTATTCCAGGTGCAAGGGCGCGCCCAGCGAGAGGATGCATTGCAGCGAGGCGAGCCGCTCCGCGTCGAAGCGCGCCGCGTTCAGGATCGCAATGATCTGCGCAGGCACGAGCATGACGTGCGTCACACGTTCTCGCTCGACGGTATCGATAAACGCATCGGCATCGAACGCACGATGCAGCACCAACGTGGCGCCGCACAGGAACGCCGGGAGCATCATCACCATCGCACCATTGAAAACCAGCGCGCCCGCATGCAGCATGACCGACTCCGGGGTCACCCGAAAGGAGTTGGCAAGCAGCGTCGCGTACATGGCGCGGATGAAATGGGTGTGACAGATGCCTTTCGGTGTCCCGGTAGTTCCGCTGGAATACATGAGAGTCCACAGATCGTCTGCCCGAACTTCGCGGCGCGGCGCTTGCGATGACGCTTTGTGCATGAGCGCCTCGAACGATCGCCAGTTTGCAGCGACATCGTCGGCTTCAGCATTGATTAGAAGCCATGACGTGCGAGCGTTCTCCGGCAACTTTGCGCGTGCGCCTTGCAATAACTCGACCCGATCGCGCGAGCTCACAACGACGCGCGGTGTTGCATCAGTCAGCAGCGACACGACGCCGGAAGCGTTCAACAGTGGCGACAAAGGCATGACGGCCGCGCCAAGCTTTGCGCACGCCCAATAGATAGCCAGCAGCGGCAGTGAGTTGGTGAGCAGCGTCGCGACACGATCGCCGCGCTCGACACCGAGCAACGCAAGCACGCTCGCGCAGCGATTTACATAGGCATCGAGCTCCGACCAGTCGAGCCGCTCGTCATGGTCACCGAGCGGCGCGACGATCGCGAGATGCCGCGGACGATATTTTGCATGGCGTTCGACGAGCGCGCCCATGACGAGCGAATTGGTTGCAATCGGCGTGTCCATTCTCTCTTCCTAAAGACGTTCGCGTCGATCCGTCATCGCAAACCCGGGCCAGGAAAAGCCTTCGCCGCGAGCGAGCGCGAGCACTTTGAGTAATTCACCCATCTCGCTCGGCGACACGAGGGTATTCACGGCCGCGGCTCCACGCATATATTCGACACTGTCGGGCGCACCGATTTCGGCTAGCCGCTCGAGTATGCCGAGCCCGAG
Source organism: Casimicrobiaceae bacterium (assembly GCA_035536295.1). Classification (GTDB taxonomy): domain Bacteria; phylum Pseudomonadota; class Gammaproteobacteria; order Burkholderiales; family Casimicrobiaceae; genus VBCG01. The sequence goes on along the minus strand of DATLOI010000116.1, from coordinate 27,297 downwards.
CAATAGGGCTCCTTGCGATGTGTAACCGGCCACGTCGAGTCCCGCGCGCACACCTGCTTCCGCGATGGCCGTGAAGTCCACGTGCGCAGTCATGTCGGACAACCCGGGCCACACGAACGGATCGGCAAACGCGCGATGCCGATAGTGCACCATCAACGTTCCCTCGTTACGCTGCGGATGGTAGTACTCGTGACGAGGAAAGCCGTAGTCGAATGCGATCAATGCGCCTGCGTTCAGGCGACCACCGAGCGTTTCGACCAGTGCTTCAGCGGACGGATTCAGCTCGCTCGCGTAATCGATCGCTTCGGGAAAACGCTGGCTTGCGAGCGCTTGGAGCATCGCGTTATCGAGCGGCGAATCGTCGAACGCCAATTCGCCATGCTCCACTTTCACGCCTCGCTCGAACCACACGCCCGAGCGCCTCGCGACGATGTGCACAGGAATGGCGTCGAGCACTTCGTTCATCAGCACAACGCCGCGAATCGAGTCGGGCAGCTCATCGAGCCACTCGACGTGACCGAGTAACGCGGGGACGCGCGTTTCGAGCGTGGCGCGCTGGCGCACTCGCAATTCCGGCGATGGCTCGAGAATGCGATAGCGTGCGGGAAGCATTCGATTGTCAGCCAATGCTGCAAGCAGATTAGCTGCGAATACGCCGCTTCCCGCGCCAAGCTCGACAACATCACCATCGGTCGCCGCGAGCAACGCGGCAATCTGCGTGGACACCGTCCTTGCGAACAGCGGCGTGAGCTCGGGCGCAGTCACGAAATCACCGGGACTCCCGAATTTGGCCGCGCCGGAAACGTAATATCCCAAGCCCGGCTCATAGAGAACGAACCGCATGAACGCTTCGAAAGAGATCCAGCCACCGGCCTGCGCGATGATCGCGTGCAACGCAGAACAGACGCGCTTGCTGTGTTCGCGAGCGGCGGGATCGGGAGCCGGCAACGACGATGAGAGCGAGGACTGGCCGGTAGGCACGGTGAGCGTGAACGTGTGCTAGATTGCCGCGAGTCTAGCCAACGAATCCACAACGTGCACGGCAAGGTGGTGCTGATCACGGGCGGCGCGAAACGCGTCGGTGCGACGGTTTGTCGCAAGCTGCACGGCGCGGGCGCAAACTTGATGTTGCATTATCGCGCTTCCGCAGGAGAGGCGCGTCTACTGCAGGCAGAGCTCAATCACTCGCGTCCGAACTCCGTCGCGCTGATCCAGGCCGATCTTCTCGACGTCGCGAAGCTGCCGTCGCTCGTCGAGCAAACGGTATCCAGCTTCGGACGCCTCGACGCGCTCGTCAACAACGCGTCATCGTTCTTCCCCACACCGATCGGCGAAATCAGCGCTCCCGAATGGGACGATCTCGTCGGGACGAATCTGCGTGCCCCGCTGTTTCTTGCACAGGCCGCTGCGACGCCACTGCGTCGAGCACAAGGCGCAATCGTCAACATCACCGATATCCATGCCGACCGGCCGCTACGCAACTACGCCGTATACACGGTCGCGAAAGCGGGGCTTGCGGGCCTTACGCGAGCGCTTGCGCGCGAGCTCGCACCCGAAGTGCGCGTGAATGCCATTGCGCCGGGTCCGATTCTCTGGCCCGACGACGAGCAGTTCGACGAGCTCTCACGACAGCGCATCGTATCGAACACGCCGTTGAAGCGAGAGGGTACGCCCGAGGACATCGCTCGCGCCGTGTTGTTTCTGTTGAACGATGCGCCGTACGTGACCGGCATCACGCTGGCGGTGGACGGCGGGCGGCATCTCGCGATGTGAAAGCTTCCGAACGACCGTTGTGACGGTTTGCCTTAGACGCGCGCCACCGTCTCGATCGACGACGACGTCGCAAGCTGTCCGCGACACCGATCGCCGACCAGCATCGCCAGCTTCTCGAGATACGAGTCCACGATTCCGTGCGAGACGAGCGCGGTGCGCGTGCGCTCGAGATAGTCCTGTGACGTGCCGAGGTGTCCGCAGGCACTCGCGATCACGTCGGCTTGCGCTTGCAACGACAACTCGCCTGCGTATTGCGGATGCTCGCGCTTGACCGTGAACGCGAGTCCAACGATGGTTCGGCCTTGAGCTTCGAGCTTCACCCACTTCGGCGCGTAGCCGCCGGTGACCATTTCGCGACGCCACAATAGATGCAGCTCGTCGATCGCAAGCGGTGCCGGCAGGCGATAGGCGACGCCCTTGCACGAGCCGCCTGGTGTCAACGCCAGCACGAGCCCGGGTGCCTGCAGCGTTCCGCGCGACGCGAGCGACCACAAGCAGAAGTTGCGATGCAATCCCCGCAAGAGCGCAGGCCGCGCTTCGGCGATCGGAAAAATCGGATTCCACAGCAGCGATCCGTAGCCGAACACCCACCAGCCCGCGCCTTTCGGCTTCGCGGCGAGCGTTGTGGTGAGCGACGCCGACAACTGCTCGTCGTTGAGCGCCCGACCATCGCCGCAAGTATCGATGTAAATCTGCCGCATCCGGCCGTTTTCGAGATCGCGACGCGACAATCCCGCTGCGATGTCGCGCACTGCTTGCGAGCGCTTGTCACTCATCGGAGATCTCGTTCACCCGGCGCGCCAGCTCGATCTTGGCGCGCTGCCGCTTCGCCGACGTCGATTTTTCATGCACGCCGCCTTTATGGAGCAGCGGCGAGCGCGCGACCGGGTTGCGCGGCTTGGCAAGCGGCGGCGGATGGCGTTTGGCGCGCTTCATGGTTAGGCCACTTTGTCATTAACGCACGTTGCTCGCCGCACGCCTACACGAGTCCGCTGAACGGCAGCTTCGCTTCACACCACGCTGCAATTCGCAGCAACGCGTCGTCGGCCCTGGGCAACGCAACGAGTTGCATCCCGAGCGGCAGACGCTTGGCATCGACGCCGATCGGCAACGTGATCGCGGGTGCACCAAGCAGCGATGCGAGCGTGCAGCACGAAGGGTCGCCGGTCGTATCGAGCCCCTCGGGTGCGCCGGCGGGCGCACTCGGTGAAATCAACGCATCGTAATGACCGAGCCACTCGGTGGCGCTCGCAATCATGGCGCGACGGCTTGCAAGCGCGCTTCGATAACCGCGCTCGTCGACACGAGCGCCTTCGTCGAGCGCGGCGTTCAACGTAGTCGACAGTTTTGCGCGTGAACCGTGCTGCAATGAACCGAGATTTCTCGCGCCCTCGAACAGCATGATCGTGCGATGAACTCTTGCCGCGTCCGCCAATAAATCAGGCAACGACACGGGAATGATGTCGGCACCCGACAACCGAAGTTTCGTTGCAGCGGCGTCAAGCGTGTCGTCAGCGTCGCAATCGACAGTGGTCCACGGAAAATCCGACAGATAGGCAAGACGCGGTGCACGATCGAGCGGCGCAGGCGACGGAGCAATCGCCCCGTCATCGGCAAGATGAGCAGCGAGCAACGCTGCATCCGCGACGCTGCGCGTGAAAGCGCCAAGTGTGTCGAGCGTCTCGCTGAAAAGATTCACGCCGTCGTAGGGGATCGCACCGAGCGTCGGCTTGAATCCGACGACGCCACAATACGCAGCCGGACGAATGACCGAGCCGTTGGTTTGCGTACCTAGCGCGGCGGGTACATGTCCCGCCGCCACGGCTGCCGCTGAGCCTTGAGACGACCCGCCGGGCGTGTGGCGTGCATTCCAGGGATTGCGCGTCTTCCCAGGATGCAAAAACGCGATCTCGGTGGTGACGGTCTTGCCGAACGCGTACGCGCCTGCAGTGTGTAGACGCTCGACACACGTCGCCTCGCGCGGCGGATGGAAGTCGTCGAATGCGCGCGATCCCATGCGCGTGGGCTGCAAACGCGTGTGAATGATGTCCTTGAGGCCGATGGGAACTCCGTGAAGCGGTGAGCGCTCGCCAGAGAGTGAATCGTGTCGATCAGCTTCGTGCCGAACTTGGTCGGCATCGAGAAATGCCCACGCCCGAATATCGCCATCGGTGGCGTTGGTTCGTCCCAGCAGTGCGTCGGCGTAGACGCGCGCCCCAAGCGATCCATCGAGCAACGCGGTCACGGCATCGACCAGCGACATGCGGTAGAGATCGCTCATCGATGGACACCTTCGAGCTTCATGGCCATCGATGGCGCTACCTCGCGCATCGACTCGTCCCGAAGAAATAGCTGTAGCGTTTGATTCAAGAAACGGCGACCCAGCTCGGTTGCGGCAATGCGCGTCGGATCGGATTCGATAAGCCCGCGACGCACACCTTCCTCGAGCGGAGCAGCGACGATCGCCAGCGGATAACCGGTCCGCTCGGAGAACATCGCACTTGGTACGCCTTCGCTCAGTCGCAATGCATTCAGCATGAATTCGAAACCGAGGTCGTCGCGCGAGACATCGCGCCGCTCGATCCTTGCGTCGCCCTGTTGCATGCTCTGAAGATACTGCCGCGGATTCTTGTGGCGAGCGTCACGCACGATCCGGTTGGCGAAGGTTATTTTGCCGTGCGCACCGGCGCCGATGCCAAGATAGTCGCCAAAGCGCCAGTAATTGAGATTGTGCACCGACGTTCGGCCGCCTTTCGCGTACGCCGAGATTTCGTAGCGTCGATAACCCGCCGACGCAAGACGCATCGCGACGAGCGCCTGCATGTCGGCCGCAAGATCATCGTCGGGCATGGGCGGCGGATGCCGGTGGAACAGCGTGTTCGGCTCCAATGTGAGCTGATAGAAAGACAAATGCGGGACGCCGAACGCGAGCGCGCCGGCCATATCGCGCTCGAGATCTTCCAGCGTCTGCTGCGGCAATCCGAACATGAGATCGAGATTCACGTTGCCGAAGATCATCAGCGCACTCTCCGCTGCGCGGCACGCCTCGTCCGCATCGTGGATTCGACCGAGTGCCGACAGATGCCGTACATCGAAGCTCTGCACGCCAAGCGACAAGCGGTTGACTCCCGCCGCGTAAAAGCCCGCGAACTTCTCTCTTTCGAAGGTACCGGGATTCGCCTCCAGCGTGATCTCCGCGTCGGGCCGCACCGGAACGCGCGCGCGAATGCCGGCGAGCAACGTGTCGATCGACGCCGCGGAAAACAGGCTCGGCGTGCCGCCTCCGATGAACACCGACACGATCTTGCGACCCCACACGTCCGGCAACGAGCTCTCGAGATCGGCGAGCAGCGCTTCGACGTATTCCTGTTCCGGAAACGGCGCCTTGACCTCGTGCGAATTGAAATCGCAATAGGGGCACTTGCGCACGCACCAGGGAATATGCACGTACAACGACAACGGCGGCAGCGCGCTGAACGTCGGGCCCGATGTCGAGTTCGCGATTCGAACCGTATTCATCGCAGCGCGACGCGAACGGACTCCGAACGCAGCTTCTCGATCAGCGCGCGTAGCGCCTTGCCGCGGTGCGAAAGCTCGTTCTTGCGCACTAGCGCCAGCTCGGCGCCGGTGAGCCCGCTCTCGGAATCCTCGAAGTGGGGGTCGTAGCCGAAGCCCCCGCTTCCGCGCGGTACATCGACGATCACGCCGTGCCACGATCCTTCGGCAATGATCGGTTGCGGATCGTCGGGATGGCGCACGAGAACCAGCGCACAGTAGTAATGCGCGCGACGATTGGCAACGTTGCGCAATGCGTCGATCAGCTTCTCGTTGTTGCGAGCATCCGAACGCGGCTCTCCCGCATAGCGCGCGCTGGCGACACCAGGCGCGCCGCCGAGCGCATCGACGCATACGCCCGAGTCGTCGGCGAGCGCGGGAAGCTCGGAAAGCTTACTTGCGTGTCGCGCTTTTTCGAGCGCGTTCTCGATGAACGTTGGATGTGGCTCATCAGCATCGGGAATGCCGAGTTTGCTTTGCGCAACGAGCTCGATGCCAAGTGGAGCAAGGAGGCGCTCGAACTCACGCAATTTCCCTTCGTTGCTCGAAGCGAGGACGAGCCTGCGAAGATAGGCAATCACGCCACGAGCAGTCCCAGTGACTGCTCCTGCTCTGCGACCAGATGCGCAATGCCTCCTTCGCCAAGTGCAATCAGCGCATCGAGTTGAGCGCGCGCGAATGGCGCGCCTTCCGCGGTGCCTTGCATCTCGACAAAGCCGCCGGCGCCGGTCATGACGATGTTCATGTCGGTGTCACACGCGGAATCTTCGTTGTAATCGAGATCGAGCATGGCAACGCCCTCGACGATGCCGACCGACACGGCTGCGACGAAATCCTTCAACGGCTCGCCGCTGACGAGATCACGCTCCTTGCACCAGCGGATCGCATCGGCAAGCGCGATGCACGCTCCGGTGATCGACGCGCATCGCGTTCCACCGTCCGCCTGCAACACGTCGCAGTCGATGCGAATCGTGCGCTCGCCGAGAAGCGCGAGATCGGTGACGGCGCGCAAGCTTCGGCCAACGAGGCGCTGAATTTCCTGCGTGCGACCGGACTGCTTGCCCTCGGCCGCTTCGCGACGCGTTCGCGTGTGCGTCGAGCGCGGCAGCATTCCATATTCGGCGGTGAGCCAGCCGCGCCCGCTGTTGCGAAGAAACGCCGGCACGCCGTCCTCGACGCTCGCCGTGCACAGCACTTGCGTCGCGCCGATCGCAATCAACACCGAACCTTCCGCATGACGCGTGAAGCCGCGCTGAATGCGAACCTGACGCAATTCATCGGGACGCCGGCCGTTGGCACGAGAGGTCATCGGATCTAGGGCCTGTTCATTCATGCGAGTTCGATCGATGATTATAGCGAGCGTTCGATATCAGTACGGAGGCGCATTGCGATGCGTCGACGCGGTGCGCGCGAGCGCGGCATCGAGCGAAAAGCGCGGCTTCCATCCGATCGCGTGACGCAACGAGGTTGCGTCCACTTCAAGCGAGTCGGTAAGCCGTGTGATCTCCGCGCGGCGTCCGCTCAAGCTTCCGGCGAGCTGTAGCAGCGGCACCGGGATCGCGACGAGTCTTGGCTTCACCTTCCACGCAACGGCGATCGCGCGCACGAGATCGGGCGTAGACACGCTTTCGGCGTCGGCAACGAAATGCACGCCGCGCGGTGGCAGCGGAGCATCGATCAGCATGCTGATTGCCTCGACCAGATTTCCAACGTACAAAAGACTCCGGCGATTGCGCACCGAAGCCAGCGGCAAGCGACGCTCGGCGACGACTGCGTCGACGAGCTTCTTGAAATTGCCCTTCGCGCTGCGACCGTAAACCAGCGGAAAGCGCAGAATGATCGGAATCGTCGCGGTGTCGTTCAATGCGTCGACGAGCGCCTGCTCCGCTGCGAGCTTGCTGCGCCCGTAAGCATCGCTTGGGTTTGGCTCGTCGGTTGGAGTGAACGGCTGGTTCGCACGCGTCGAGTCTCCGTTGACCTTCACCGTGCTTGCCAGAATGAAGCGGCGCACTCCCGTGCGCCCCGCTGCTTTGGCAAGGCGACGCGTCAGCTCCGTGTTGGCGCGCGCGTATTCGGCCTCGGGATTGCTGGCGCGCTCGTGCATCACGTGCGCACGCCCGGCAAGATGAACGAGCGTATCGGCTCCATCGACGAGCTCGTCGAGCGTTGCATCGCTCGCCTGGGTGAGATCGCCGACCGGTTGCAGATCGCGAGGCATTCCGCTTCGCATCGCACGCACCGCGCCGATCAGTGGCCGGCCCTGGTCGCGAAGATAAGCGCACAACGCGTTACCGACAAAGCCTTCGACGCCGGTGATGACGCTCAGTGTCGCCATCACACCCACTTCCAGCCGTGCTTGCCGTAGAAACGCACGCCGCTCTTGATGAACCACAGGATATGGCGCAAGCCTTTCTCCGCAGCGCCCCCGCCGTGATGACGCACGTGCATCGCGGGCAGATATGCAGTGCGCGTGATTCGATTGAGACGCACCGTCCAGTCGTAATCCTCGAAATAGAGAAAGAATTTTGGATCGAAGCCGCCAGTCGCGTCGATCGCCGATCGGCGAACGAGCAGGCACGCTCCCGACATCGATGGAATGTCGATGATCTCGCGCTCGGGATCAGAGTCGACGACGTCTCGCATTTCATAACGATCGAGGCGCTGACGAAACAGCGCCCGCATGAAGCGCGGAGCAAAGCCGCGCAACAAGAGGTCGAGCACCGACGGATAGCGCCTGCACGTGTACTCCTGATTCTCTCCGTCACCGTCGAACATCTCCGGTGCGACGGCACCAATGTCGGTGTGCTCGGCGAGCCAGCGCACGCCCACCGCGATCGCGTCGGGAGCGAGCTCGACGTCGGGATTCAGCACGAGGTGGTAGTCGGCGCCGCTTCCATGGAGCACCAGATTATGCGCAGCGCCGTAGCCGATGTTCGCGTGGCCGTGCAGAAATGTCATCTGCACGTTCGAATCCTTGAAGCGAGCCTGCGCGAGCCGGATCGCGTCCTTCGCGACGCTCCGGTCGCCCGAATTGTCAATCAGCGCGAGCGCGACGGTTCGCACCGCGCCATCCTCGCGCGCAGCGCCGATCGCCAGCACGAGCTTGCGAAGGCATCGCTCGAGCAAGCGCAAGTCAGGACGAAACGTCACGATCGAAATCTGCAACGAAGCGGGAAGCTTCGGCCCGCCATCGTCGACGGGCACTTCGAACACGCGCGCAGTGAGCGTCACGGTCACCGGTTCCGGCGGCAATTGCGTAGTGGCGGGCGCCTGCGAGGTATCGTCCTGCATCATCATGCGCGTGGCCGTAGAATCGGCAGGCAAGCTCCTGTTTTCGTCAACTGGAAGGTCGCCCGCGTCCACCGTATGCCTTCAATCGCACATCCCTTGCGCGCCAAGCTCGCGCAGCAGCGCACGCTCGCCGGCATCTGGTCGGTCATTCCGCATTCGCAGGTCGTTGGCACGCTGGCGACTGCGGGCTTCGACTTCGTGATTCTCGACTGCGAGCACGGCGGCTACGACTACGCATCGCTCGAGGCGAGCATTGGCGCGTGCGAAAGCGGCGGTGCGGCATCGCTGGTGCGTGCCCCGGGCGGCGATGCATTCTTCATTCAACGCGCACTCGACCTAGGCGCCGACGGCATCGTTGTTCCTCAAGTCGCGACCGCCGCCGATGCCGAGCGCGTCGTGCGCATGGCTCACTTCGCCCCCCTCGGGACGCGCGGCTACAACCCCTACACGCGCGGCGGATTCTACGGCATCACACCGGCGCGCAAGTATGTCGCCGGTTATCCATTCACCGGCGTGCTGATCGAAAGTCCCGCTGCGGAAAGCGAGCTTGCGACAATCGTCGAGCTGCCCCAGCTCGATCTCGTGTACCTCGGCATTTTCGACTATAGCGTGGCGCTCGGCATTCCCGGCAATGTCGAAGATTTGCGCGTGCAATCGTTCGTGGCGCGCGCAGCGCGCATGGCGCGTGATGCAGGCAAGGCGGTCGGCACGACTGCGATGAACGCGCCTCAGGCGCAACGCCTGATCGACGCGGGCGTCAACGTATTGTTGTGGGGCACCGATACCTGGCTCATCGGCAATGGTGCGCGCGAAGGGCTCGATCTTTATCGCACAACGTTACAGCGCAAGCGATGAACGATCCGACGCTTCGTTACGACGCGCAGACGCTGATTGCGTTCGCGCATGCGTTGCTGACGCGCGCCGGCATTCGCGAGGATATCGCGCGTGACGTCGCGGAAGTCCTTGTCGACGGCGATCTGCTCGGACACACGACGCACGGCCTGGCACAGCTTCCCGGCTATCTCACCGAGCTCGACAAGAATGCAATGGCCAAGGACGGCGCACCGACGATCGTATCGAACTATCCTGCGTGCCAAACCTGGGACGGCCAGCGCTTGCCGGGACCATGGGTCACCTTGCGCGCGCTCGATGCCGCAATCGAGATGGCGGTCCTGCATGGGACGGGCACCGTCGTGATTCGTCGCTCTCATCACATCGCATGTCTTGCCGCGTATCTGATGCGTGCGACCGATCGCGGCTACATGATGTTGCTGATGTGCTCCGATCCTTCGGCGGCAAGCGTGGCGCCGTTCGGCGGCGTGTCGCCGGTGTTCACGCCCAATCCGCTGGCTGCGGGAATTCCCACCGAAGGCGATCCGATTCTTCTGGACATTTCGGCGAGCTACACGACCAATGGCTTGACAGGACGTTTGCACAAAGCCGGCGAGCGTCTCGAACATCCGTGGGTGCAGGACGCACAGGGCAATCCAACCACCGATCCTGCCGTGTTATTCAACGAGCCGAAGGGCACATTGTTGCCGCTCGGCGGGCTCGAAGCAGGCCACAAAGGCTTCGCGCTTGCGCTCCTTATCGAAGCAATGACCGCAGGATTGACCGGCATGGGTCGCGCCGACGCTGCCGAAGGATGGGGCGCAACCGTGTTCGTGCAAGTGCTCGATCCGGAAGCGTTCGGCGGCGGCGCCGCATTCGCGCGACAGATGAGCTGGCTCGCGAATGCTTGCCATCGCGCAACGCCGCGGCCTGGTATTGCGCGCGTGCGCTTACCCGGTGAGCGTGCGCTTGCAGCGATGCGCGAGCAAGGCGAGCACGGCGTAGCGCTGCACCCCACGATCATGCCGGCGTTGGAGCCTTGGGCTGCGCGGTTGAATGTCGTCATGCCGAGGAGCGTTTAAGCGCGACGTCGCTTCGCTTCCGCAATCGCCTGCGCCGGATGCAGCAACATCCGTCGCCCGTCGGGCGTTTTCTCGACAGTCGCGCGAATCAGCGCGATCACCTCGGTCGGTCGCAGCTTCGGATTGACCGCGAGAATCTTCGCGACCAGATTCGTCGCTTGCGGCGCGGCCATCGAGGTTCCGGATTCGGCAAGCTTCTCGCCGCCGGGAATCACGCTTTCGACCTGATATCCATTCGCGTGCGCGACGACGGTCGCGCCATAGCTTGTGAACGACGCTTCGTCGCCGGCGCGATCGACTGCACCCACGGTGAGCAAATTCGGCGCATCGATGGCGGCGGGAATGCTTTCGGCGAACGACGCATCCGAGTTCTGGTTGCCGCCGGCGGCGACGAATAGAATCTCCGGCGCGCTTCTAATCGCCCGCGTCAAGGCATTGCGCGCAATCTCGAAATAGTCGCGAGCGATCCGCTTGCGGTCTTCGGTGTCCTTGCCGAGCGCGCATTGCTCGAGTGCATTCTCGATGTCCTGCACCGATCCGCCCCAGCTCATGTTCACGACACGCACGTTGTTGCGCTTGAAAAACGCAACCGATGCATCGACGTTGCGCGCGTTCTTGAGCGCCAGCTCGCGTGTCGGACAGGGATCGGGTTGCAAATGCCAGTCGAATTCAATGCGAGCGGTCGCGATTCGCGCATAGGGATTACCCGCCATTGCGATGCCGGCGACATGCGTGCCATGGATGTAATTGCCCGCGAGCGTGATTTCCTCGATCGCCGGTTTGTACTGCTCGGGCTTGAGCTCCGACAAGAATTTCTTGACCTCGGCGGCTTCAGGCGTGTCGAGATTGCTTTGCAGATCCGAAAAGCCCTTGAGCAGCGACTTCATGCGCGGCACGCGACTCGCGAGCTCGGCGGGAATCGGCTGCAGCGCCGAGTTCGCCGGATTCTCGAAGCGATCGAACCCGATGACCGCTGGCTGTCCCCGCGCCATCACGAGCCGATCGCGGAACAGCGCCGTGTCGACACCACTATCCCAGATCGCGATGTTCACCGGCGCGTAACGCTCGCCGGCGGGGAGCGCAACGTCGCGCGCGGCCCAGATGTCGGGCTTGTCGACGCGATGGGCAGCAAGATAGCCAGCGTACGCGTCGATCAAGACTTGTTTCAGCGGCAACGTCGAGAGCAGCCGATAACGGGCATTCACCAGCGCAGGTGCAAAGTCCGAGGACAACGAACCGGTCTTGTCGACGATCGGCTGCAAACGCTCGCGCAGGCTTCCGATGATCAGCGACTCGCCGACGATCTCCGCGGATGCCTTGTTCTCGCGCACTTCGTTCTGCACGGTGGCGTATGGCATGCGATCGAGCTCCGCGCGCACGATGCTGGCGACCTCCTGGCGATACGCGTCGGTACTGCGCGTGCCCACCTTGCGACCCGCGGCGATCATCGCGCGCATCGCAAGTCCCGACATCAATTGGTCGGCGGGCTTTTCCTCGAGCGCACGCAAGCGATCGAGGCGGACCAACGCATCGTCGTAGCGGCCTTCGAGATAGTCGAGTTGCGCGAGTGTTGCGACGTAGCCGCGCTCGACCGCCTTGTCGGGAATCTCGTAGCGAGCCAGTACCGAGTCGATATCCTTGCGAAGCGCCTGCGCGAAGGTTGCAAAACGCGCGTCGTCGCGAACGACCTCCTCGACCTTGTCATCGATGCGATAGGAAAAGCGCGGCAGGTCGGCCGCTTTGTCCACTTTCTGCCGCGTCTGCGCGGACGCCCCACCCAGCAGCGCCGCAGTCAGCGCGAATACCAAGAGTTGCTTGATCACGTCGAGAAGGTCCGAACGAAGGTAACGCGGATTATCGATCAAGTCGGACGGCGACCGGCGACGACGCGATGGATGCCTGCAAGATCGCGCAGTCGCACGATCGCTTCGAAACCTCCACCTGCGAAAAGTTTCGTTACGATCGCCGACTGGTCGTAGCCGTGCTCGATCAATAGCCAGCCGCCTGGCTTCAAACGCGACAACGCCCCGAATATCACTACCTTGATCGCGCTAAGTCCATCGGGCCCAGGCGTTTGCGCGACGCGCGGCTCGAAGCGAAGATCGCCCTGCTCAAGACGCGGATCGTCGGGAGCGATATAAGGGGGATTGCTGGCAATGATGTCGAGGGGGTCGATCGGCACGTCCACGTACCAGTCCGATTCGATGAAGGTGACGTTGTCGATGCGAAGCCTGCTCGCGTTGCTGCGCGCGACGTCGAGCGCTTCGGGAGAGATGTCCGTCGCGAAAACTCGTGCGCGTGAACGTTCCTTTGCGATGGCGAGCGCGATTGCGCCCGAGCCGGTGCCAAGATCGAGCACGCGCGTGTCCTGGTCCTGCGGAATCCGCGCCAGCGCGGCTTCGACAAGCGTCTCGGTTTCGGGCCGCGGAATCAGCACGGCGCGCGTTACGCCAAGATCGAGCCCCCAGAACTCACGCCGCCCGACGAGATACGCGATCGGCTCACCGTCGCGGCGCCTCTTGGCAAGCGCGAAGAATTGCGTCGCCGCTTCATGCGAAATCGCGTCGCGATCGTGCGCCAGCAGCCAAGCGCGATTCACTCCGAGCACGTGTCCGAGGAGCGCTCGCGCATCGACGGGCACCAGGCCCGACTGGACCATTGCGGCAGCGATTGACCGCGGCAGGGGGTTCATGCGTTGACGCGAGACGCGAAGGGCAGCTAGCCTACGCGATTCGAAGGAAAATTGTCATGTACGTTCCCAAGCACTTCGCGGAGACCCGCGTCGACGTGATGCACTCGCTGATTCGCGAGCATCCGCTCGGCACACTGGTGACGATGACGTCGCGCGGGCTCGAAGCGAATCACGTGCCTTTCGAAGTGATCGAAGGCGGAGCGCACGGAACGCTGCGATGTCACGTCGCACGCGCAAATCCGATGTGGCGCGAATTCTCGCCCGATATCGAGGCGATCGCTACATTTTGCGGCGCTCATGCGTACGTCTCGCCATCGTGGTACGCGACCAAGCAGGAGAGCGGCAAGGTCGTCCCGACCTGGAACTACGTCGTCGTGCACGCGCGGGGTCCTTTGATCGTGATCGAGGACCGTGAATGGCTGCGTGCATTCGTGACGCGACTGACTCATCGAAACGAGTCGCATCGTGCGAACCCTTGGCAGGTGACCGACGCTCCGCCGGAGTTCATCGACCAGATGCTCGACAACATCGTGGGCATCGAGCTTCCGGTCACCTCGTTGACAGGCAAATGGAAAGTGAGCCAGAACCGGCCCGCACGCGATCGCGAGAGTGCCGCAGAAGGGCTTTCGCGCGAAGGCCACGAATCCGCAACCGCAATGGCGCGGCTCGTTCGCGGTAAGCCCGCGGACTGAACGCGTTCGCGTGAAGCTCTATACGATAGGATTCACGCGCAAGTCCGCCGAGCGCTTCTTCACGATGCTCCAGCGGGCCGGTGTCGAGCGCATCGTCGACGTCCGCCTCAACAACGTATCGCAGCTCGCAGGCTTCGCCAAGCGCGATGATCTCGCGTGGCTGTCGAAGCGGATCGCCGGCATCGAGTACGTGCATCGGCTGGATCTGGCGCCAACGGGCGCGATGCTCGAAAACTACCGGCGCGGGGCAAGCGCCTGGGACGATTACGCCAGGGCGTTTCGATCGTTGATCGCGAAGCGACGCATCGAGAGGACGCTACCGCGCAAGCTCGTCGACGGAGCGTGTCTTTTGTGCAGCGAGCATGAACCGGATCACTGTCATCGCCGCATCGTTGCCGAGTATTTGAGCGCGCGGTGGGGGAACGTGGAGATCGAGCACCTCGTTTGATCGTCGCGAACGGTTCAAGTTTTCGACGACCCACGCCACGCTTCGCGCCCGATCGCGAACAGGCGCAAGTCCTTGTCGTAATAATGTCCCCATCCTTCGTCATGCATTCCGATCTTGGTCAACACGCGTTGCGAGGCGGCGTTGTCCGGGTGGGTCACGCCGATGATCCGTTTCAGATTCAGCGGACCAAAACCGCGATCGCGCATTGCAGCCGCCAACTCGGTCGCGAATCCTTGTCCCCACGCGAATGGTCGCAGTCGGTAGCCGATTTCGATGTCGGACGACTCACCTGGATGCTTCAGCGACACCCAACCGATGAATCGGCCCGTATCGCGTCGCGACGCATGCCATGCGCCGAGATTGGGAAACTCACGGTAGCGTGCGAGCACGCGCTCGATCGTTTTTTCCGCATCCTCGCGCGAGGCAACGCTGCCGTCACCGACGTAGGTCATGACACGCGGATCCGAATCGAGCGAATGAATGTCATCGACGTCATCGGTTGCGAACTCGCGCAACACCAGGCGGGCTGTCGAACGAATCGGAATCGGTCCGGCGATGACGTTGCTCACGTTTCACCGGCAAGCGCGGCAAGCTGCTCCGCCTGAAATTCGCGCTGCAATGCGCGCACGATTTCATCCAGATCACCCTCCATCACCTGATCGAGCTTGTAGAGCGTCAGATTGATGCGGTGATCGGTAACGCGGCCTTGCGGGAAGTTATAGGTGCGAATGCGCTCGCTGCGATCGCCGCTGCCAACCAAACTCTTGCGCTGCGCCGCCTCTTTCGCCTGACGCTCGTTGCGCTCCTTGTCGAGCAGGCGCGATGCGAGCACCGCCATCGCCTGCGCGCGGTTGCGATGCTGCGAGCGATCGTCCTGGCACTCGACGACGATTCCCGTCGGCAAGTGCGTGATGCGCACTGCTGAATCCGTCTTGTTGACGTGTTGTCCTCCGGCGCCGGACGCGCGAAACGTGTCGACGCGGAGCTCGACGGGGTTGATCGTGATGTCGGCGATTGGATCGGCTTCCGCAAGCACGGCAACCGTGCACGCCGACGTGTGAATGCGTCCCTGCGCCTCGGTTTCGGGCACGCGCTGCACGCGATGCCCGCCCGACTCGAACTTGAGCTTGGCGTACACGCCGTCGCCGACGATCCTGGCGATGATTTCCTTGTATCCGCCGAGCTCGGACGCCGACTCCGACACGATCTCCACTTTCCAACGCGCTCGTTCGGCGTAGCGGCTGTACATGCGAAACAAGTCGCCGGCGAAAAGTGCCGACTCGTCACCGCCCGTGCCTGCACGCACTTCGAGAAACACATTGCGATCGTCGTTGACATCCTTGGGTAGCAGCGCCGCCTGCAACTCCCCTTCGAGCACTTCCATGCGACCCCGCGCCACATCGCGCTCCTCGTTCGCGAACGCGGCCATTTGTGGATCGCCGGCGAGCTCGAGCGCGGCAGCGTGATCGTCGGAAGCCTTGCGGTAATCGGAATAGCGCGCGACTACCGGCCCCAGTTCCGAATGCTCCTTCGTCAGCGCACGAAACCGATCGAGGTCATGCGTCGCTTCGGGCGCGGCCAGCAAATGCTCGAGCTCGGCGAGCCGGGCACTCAACTGCTCGAGCTTCACGTGCAGGGATGGTTTCATCGATCGATGTTGCGCTGACTCTCGCAAGTGCGAGAGGCGGCACGCGCGTTCGAAACTAATGCTCCGACGCGGGAGTTTCAGGCGGTTCTGGAGGATCGGGTAGCTTGTAGACGTGTTGCAACAACGCAATCAGCTCGGCGCGCTCGGCGTCGCCTGCCTGATTCAGTGCCGACAACGGCGCATGCAGAAGCTTGCTCGTCAATCCGCGTGCAAGCACTTCGAGCACCGCGTCGGGTGCGGCACCCGAGCTCAACATGCGTTTCGCGCGATCGAGCTCGGCCACGCGCAACGCATCGTGATGCGCCGACAGCGCCGAGATCGTCGGCACCACGCTGCGGCCTTCGAGCCATAGCAGAAAGTGCCGCACCTGCTCGGCGATCATGCGCTCGGCCACATCGACCGATTCGCGACGGATGTTGAGATTGCCCTTCACGATCTCCGCGAGATCGTCGACGCTGTACAGAAAGATGTCGGCGAGCGCTTCCGCTTCGGGTTCGACATCGCGCGGCACCGCCAGATCGACGATCAACATCGGGGCATGCTTGCGCTCGCGCATTGCACGCTCGAGAAGGCCTTTGCCGAGAATGGGCAGCGTACTCGCGGTGCAAGTGACGACGATATCGAACTGCGACAATTTGTCGGGAACTTCGGCGAGCGTGATCGTCGCCGCATCGAAACGATTCGCGAGCGCTTCACCACGTCCGAGTGTGCGATTGGCAACCGTCACCGTTTGCGGATGACGCGACATGAAATGCGTCGCCGCCAGCTCGATCATTTCCCCGGCGCCGATCAACAGGAGACGCTGCTCGGTAAGCGACGGGAAGATGCGCTCCGCCAGTTTCACTGCCGCGGCCGCCATCGAAATGGACGCGCTGCCGATGTCGGTGTTGCTTCGCACGTCTTTCGCAACGGCGAACGTGCGCTGAAACAGCCGGTTCAGCACGAGCCCGAGGGACCCTGCTGCTTGCGCCTCGCGCACCGCTTGCTTCATCTGCCCGAGGATCTGCGGTTCACCGAGCACCACCGAGTCGAGTCCCGATGCGACACGAAACGCATGCTTGACCGCCTGATCGTGCGGCAGCGTATACAAATGTGGCGCAAGCGATCCTTGCGGCAGGTTGTGAAATCTTTCGAGCCATTGCGCAACGGGTTGCGGCTCGTCACCGAGAAAATAGACTTCGGTGCGGTTGCAGGTCGACACGATCGCAGCCTCGCGCGCATGGCGCCCGCCGGTCAAATCGCGTAATGCATCCGCGACGACATCGCGGCCGAAAGCGACGCGCTCGCGCACGTCGAGCGACGCAGTGGTGTGGTTGAGACCCAGTGTGTAGATAGCCACGTTGCAAATTGTATCGCGCAGTGACTCCTACAGGACTGCGCCGAGCGCGGCGATCTTGGCGTTCGAAAGGTAGCCGTAGCGATTGAGCCAGACCGGTGCACCGGACGACGCGGCAAGACACGCCCGTTGCGCTACATCGTCGAGCGGGCCGTAGGTGTGTGCAAACGCGATGACCGGAACGTCTCCGGCCAGCGCGATCGCCGATTCGATCTTCGCGATCTGCGCGCGCTCGCCGACCGGATGTCGCTCGCCTGGCTCGGGATAGTGCAGCTCGTTCGCGGCGACTCGCGCGTCGACGAAGCCGAATGCGCGCGCGAGTGCAACGCTCGCATCATCTTCGAGGTGTAATGATGTGCCGACGAGATCGCGTGCCCAGAACCGCGCGATCATCGGCCAGTGCATCGTATAGAGCTTGATGCCGACCGCATCAACAAGCCCCGTGAGCCGATCGAATGGAAATCCCGAGAACATGTGCAAAGGCGGCGGAAACGCCTGCAACTCGAGGCGACGTCGCGGACCGGGTAGCGCATCGAGTGCTGCACGAACGCGAGCGACGAGCGCAAGCACTGCGTCCTGTTTCGCCTCGCGCAATGCAGCGAACGGACCGCGAGCATCGAACGCCGCGCACCAGATCTCGCCGTCGAACGCACTCGAAGGGTCTCGCACCACCTCGCGACGTAACGCTTCCCCCCAGGCAAGCACGTCGAAAGCTGCGCGTGACGGCGGATTCCCACGCGCCTCCATCAACGCTTTCGCCGACGGATGAAAATCGAAAAGCGCGCTACGAAAATCGTACGGCGGATATTCGGGCCAGTCGAGGCGAAAGCCGTGGACATCGGGATAGCGCTGCGCAAGCTCCGCGACGAGCGTTGCGGTATACGCACCGACATGCGCGCTCGCGAGCGATGCGTTGCGATCGACGCGCTGATCGTGCCTACGGCCATCCGGTCCCAAGCATGCATCGTCGTCGTTCGCCGACGAGAATTGCACGCGATAGCCGGGCGGGCTTGCCGCCATCACCTGGAGATAGACGACGACGCCACGCTCACTCGCTCGTTGCACGACGTTGTCGATTAGATCGCTCTGCCGCCGGGTGAGCTCGTCCGGCGGCGAGGGTTGATAGCGCAAGCCGCGATAGCGCGCGAAGTCGTGCTCGAACGACGGGGCGGTGCGAACCCACAACGCATGTCGTCCGAACAACGCGCGATCGAGCGGACGCACACTTCCGGCACCTGCGTCGAGCGGCGGCTCGCGCGCCCCGATTCCGTCGGGCGCCTCCTCGAGCACATAAGGACTCGTAGCAATCGCCGTAGCGCCGAGCGCTTCGACGCGATCGAGCACCGCATCGATCCCCTCGTAGGCGAACCACTCGGGCATCACGGTGACGCCGACACGAAACGGCACAGCGTTGTGCGAAACGCCGTTGTCGTCTAGCCTGTCAGTCATCTGGGAAAAGGAACGATCAGATGAGCACATTGAAGCATGCATTCGCAGCGGCGTTGAGTGTCGCATTGACGTTGGCAGGAGCGGCATTCGCGCAGGACGCGTTTCCCTCGCGGCCCGTTCGCCTCATCGTTCCAGTCGCCGCCGGGGGCGGCATCGACACCGCGTTTCGCGCGATCGCGCCGGCGTGGAGCGATGCACTCGGCCAGCAAGTCGTCGTCGAGAACCGGGCCGGCGCAGGCCAGGTCATCGGCAGCGACCTGGTGGCGAAATCGAAGCCCGATGGCTACACACTCCTCGCCGCGGGCGTTCCGATCGCGTTCAACACCGCCCTCGGACGCAAGTTACCCTACGACGCGCAAAAGGACTTCACGCCGGTGTCGATGGTCGTGACGCAACCGCTATTGGTCGCCGTGCATCCGTCGCTCCCGGTGAAGTCGATGCCCGAGCTTGTCGCATATGCGAAAGCGCAACCACAGCCGTTGCAATACACGACGGGTGGGATCGGCAGTTATGGTCATCTTTGGTGGGAGATGCTGCGCTCGCGACACGGCGTGCCGGGTCAGCACATCGCGTACAACGGTATTGCGCCTGCGTTGAAGGACGTGATGGGCGGCCAGGTGCCGCTTCTGATCGATGCGATCGTTCCCACCGGCGCACAAGTGCAGGCGGGAACGGTGCGCGGCATTGCCATCGTCGCCGACAAGCGTGCCAAATCGCTGCCGGAGCTTGCAACATTGACCGAGCAAGGATACGCAGGGCTCGATGCAGCGCCCTTCTATGGTGTGCTGGGCCCTGCAGGGCTCGACGCCGCGGTGCTACGAAAGCTTCATGCAACGCTCGCGCAAGCGCTCGGCCAGCCCGCCGTGCGTGAAAAGCTCGCCTCGCTCGGCTTCGATGTCGTCGGAAGCTCGCCCGAGGCCTACACGAAGTTGATCAACGACGAGATCGAGCGCTGGTCGAAAGTCGTTCGCGAGCAGAACATTCGCGTCGAGTAGTGCAAAGGTTAGGGCCGCTAAACTCCGCGCGTCGCGAGCCGAATGCGATAGAGCGACGTCGACGCCGCGATGTAAAGCTCGTCGCGAGAGTGTCCGCCGAACGTGACGTTGCCGACTTTTTCCGGCACGTGGATCTTGCCGAGCAATGTTCCGTGCGGATGCAGCACCTGCACGCTGTCCTCAGAGCTCGTGTAGATCCAACCTTGCACGTCGACGCGAAATCCGTCGGGAACGCCTGGCGAGATGTCAGCGAACTTGCGACCACTGTTCAAGTTCCGTCCGTCGACTACATCGAACACGAAAATGCAGTGATTGCCCGTTGCTTCGCGACCTAGCGCCGCCGACGTATCCGAAACGTAGAGCAGGCGTTCATCAGGCGAGAACGCGAGGCCGTTCGGCTCGATCGGTAAATCGGTGACAGGATCGGTGGCGCCAGTGGTCGGATCATGTCGAAACACGTAGCAATCGCCGATCTCCGATTCCCCGCCATGCCCTTCCTCGGGAATGATGAGGCCGTACGGAGGATCGGTAAACCAGATCGTTCCGTCCGACTTGACGATGATGTCGTTCGGCGCATTGAACCGCTTGCCGTTCCACCGATCGACGACGATGCGTTGTTGCGTGCCATCGATCGCGGTACGAAATACCGCGCGTAGCCCGTGACTGCAATGTAACAGGGAGCCATCGCGATCACGCGTGTGCCCGTTGGTGAATTCGACTCGCTCGCGCCACACTTGCATTCCATCGACGTCCGACCAGCGCAGCATGCGATCGTTGGGAATATCGCTCCATAGAACGCTCGCGTCTTCGGAAAGCCACACCGGACCTTCGCTCCAGACCGCACCGGTGCACAGGCGCTCGAGTTGCGGAGCCTGACCGATTATGTGACGAAGCCTTTCGTCGAAGACTTCGATATTGGTTGCGACAGGGGCAAGCGAAACCGTCATGCGCGCACGAATACCTGCTTGCCGCCGAGCCAGCGCTCGATGTGGCGAGTCGCCGCCACCGGATCGATTCGCAGCAGCTCGTCAGCCGCATCTCGCGCCTTTTCGATCATCGCGGCGTCTTTTTCGAGGTCGGCGAAACGCAGCAATGGCGTTCCCGATTGCCGCGCGCCGAGAATCTCGCCCGCGCCGCGAATGATCAGATCCTGTCGCGCGATCTCGAAGCCGTCGGCGCTTTCATAAACCACTCGCAAGCGAGCCTTCGCAGTGTCGGTGAGCGGCTCCTCGAACAACAGCACACAGGTACTTTCGACGGCGCCGCGGCCAACGCGCCCACGGAGCTGATGCAGCTGCGCAAGTCCGAATCGCTCGGCGTGCTCGATCGCCATGATCGATGCGTTCGGAACGTCGACGCCCACTTCAATGACGGTCGTCGCGACGAGAACATGAATCTCACCGCACGCGAAAGCGTCCATCGTTGCGGCCTTGTCGTCCGGCTTCATGCGTCCGTGGATGAGCCCGACGCGAAGCTTGCCGGCATATGCCGCCGTGAGCTCTGCGTGCAGCGCAACCGCGGTCTGCAATTCGAGCTTTTCGCTCTCCTCGATCAGCGGA
This sequence comes from Casimicrobiaceae bacterium, assembly GCA_035536295.1. GTDB lineage: Bacteria > Pseudomonadota > Gammaproteobacteria > Burkholderiales > Casimicrobiaceae > VBCG01. The sequence goes on along the minus strand of DATLOI010000116.1, from coordinate 5,946 downwards.
CATACCCAGTACGCCTGGCGGCCGTCGGCACAGAGCTTTCCCACCCACGCGATCATCTCGGCGCGCCGACGCTCGCTGACCATGCGCGTCACGACTGGCGTGCGACCCGGCGGCAGCTCGTCCAGCACAGAAACGTCCAGGTCCGCATAGAACGTCATCGCAAGTGTGCGCGGAATCGGCGTCGCGCTCATCATCAGTTGATGCGATTCGGCGAGTGCCTTGCCACGCAGCGCCAATCGTTGCGCAACGCCGAAGCGATGTTGCTCATCGACGATGGCAAGACCGAGGTTCGGCATCTCGACGCTTTCCTGAAACAGCGCGTGCGTGCCGACAGTGAATGGTGCCGAGCCGTCAGCGAGCTTCTCGATCGCTTCGCGTCTTTTCTTTGCTGGCAGCGACCCCGACAGCCACGCGATCGGCACATCGAGTCCCTCGAGCCAGGTCGACAGCTTGCGAAAGTGCTGCTCGGCAAGCAACTCGGTGGGCGCCATGAACGCGACCTGCTTGCCGCTCTCGATTGCCTGCAGCGCCGCGAGTGCCGCGACAATCGTCTTGCCCGAGCCGACGTCGCCTTGCAAAAGTCGCTGCATCGGTGTCGCGCGCTTCATGTCGAAAGCGATCTCGCGCCAAACTTTTTGCTGCGCGCGAGTGAGCTTGAAAGGCACTCGCTCGATCAGTTGTCGCGTGAGCGTGCCGGTGCCAGTCAAGATGGGTGCTCGCTGAGCGGCGCGCGCCTTGCGGTGCTCTTTCATCGACAACTGTTGCGCGAGAAGCTCGTCGAACTTGAGTCGCGACCAGGCCGCATGCGTGCGCGTGTCGAGCAAGCGCTGCGTGTGCGACGACTGTCGCGGCGGCGGCGTGTGCAGGAATTCGATCGCGTCCGGGTATTTCCACAATCTGTGCTTGCGCACGAAGTCGTCGGGCAGCGTATCGCGGGTGCGCGAAGGATCGGCGCTGATCGCACGTGTGATGACTTTTCGCAAAGCGTCCTGCGAAAGCCCCGCCGTCGTTGGATACACGGGCGTCAAGCGCTCCGGCAAGGGCTCGTCGTCTCGCACGATCCGAAACTGGGGGTGCACGAGCTCGAGGCCGAAGTGTCCTTCGCGCACTTCTCCGAAGACGCGCACGCGATTTTTCGGTGCAAGCGCCTTCTGCTGGCTGGGATAAAACGAGAAGAAGCGCAGCACGAGCGTGTGCTGTCGACCCTCGCCATCGCCCTCGCCGATGAGGCAAACCAGTTGCCGGCGCGGACGATACTGAATGTCGGTATTGACGACGATGCCTTCGACTTGCACGGTGTCGCCGGCCTTGATGTCCGCTATGCGTTGCAAGCGCGTGTGATCCTCGTAGCGCAGCGGCAGATGCAACACGAGATCCTCCTCGCGCGCGATGCCGAGCTTGACGAGGCGATCGGCGAGTCCCTGCGCCTTCGCGGGCGCCGGCGACTCGACAGTCTGCGCAGCAGTGGCTTTCACGGCCATTGATTGACGCGACGTTGCGCTCGTCGCCCGCAAATCAGCCGAGCACGAGCGTGCCTTCGACCTCGACTCTCCCGCCTTTGGGCAGCGCTACGACCTGATAGGTCACGCGCGCCGGATAGGGCTCCTTGAAATAGCTCATCATGATCTCGTTCACCTTCGCAAAATCGCCGAGATCGACGAGGAGCAGCGACACTTTGACGATGTCGTCGAGCGTGCCGCCGGCCGCTTGCGCGACCGCTCTCAGGTTACGGAATACTTGATGCGCCTGCGCCTCGACGCCGTCGACCATGTTGCCGCTCGCAGGATCGAGGCCGATCTGGCCGGAGAGATAAACAATGTTGCCGACGCGAATCGCCTGCGAATACGGGCCGATCGCCGCGGGCGCCTCTTTGGTGTGAATCACCTGTCGAGTCATGAGAGCTTCCTTTGCCGTGTAGGATCGCATTTTGCATTACGCGGCAGCGCGCGATAAGACTGGTCCACGATGAATGCGTTCGAGTGCACCTGCGGGCAGCCGCTTTTTTTCCACAACACACGCTGTCTCAACTGCGGGCGCGACGTCGCCTACGACCCTGACGAGCGTCGGCTGGGAGCGCTCGTGGCCGGCGACTACGGCACCTACACGTTCGATAGCGACGATCGCTCTCCGCCGCGGTCTTTTCGACTGTGCGGATATCGCGACCTCGCGGCGAAATGCAACTGGCTCATCGCTTCGGAAAGCCCGCACACCGCATGCCTCGCCTGCCGGCTCACGCGAATAGTCCCGGACCTTTCCCGCACGGGCAATTACGCGCGCGTCGGCGAGATCGAGACGGCGAAGCGCCGCGTGTTGTTAGGGTTGATGAGCTTCGGACTTCCCGTCGTGCCGCGAAGCGATGACGAACAGTACGGACTGGCATTCGATTTTCTCGAATCGCTTCCCGACTCATCGCCGATCATGACCGGGCATTCGAATGGTGTGATCACGATCAACGTCGCCGAGGCAGACAGCGACTATCGCGAAAAGCATCGCAACGCATTGCACGAACCCTATCGCACGCTGATCGGTCATCTGCGTCACGAGCTTGGTCACTATTACTGGGATCGACTGATCGAGGGCACCGAGTGGCTGCCGAAATTTCGCGCTTTGTTCGGTGACGAGCGCGCCGACTACCCCGCGGCGCTCGAAACGCATTATGCGAACGGGCCGGCGCCGAACTGGCCCGACCATTTCGTTAGCTCGTATGCATCCTCGCATCCGTGGGAGGACTGGGCCGAAAGCTTCGCGCACTATTTGCACCTTCGCTCGACGCTGCAAACGGTGGGAAGCTACAACCTCGACATCTCGCATGCGCGATTGCCGATCACACCTTACGATCGCGACGTGCTCTATTGCTCCGAGCCTGTCGACGAAGGCACCGCGTTCCTGGGGTGGATCAACGCGTGGCTCGTATTGACCGGAGTGCTCAACGAAACGGCGCGAAGCATGGGTCAGCCCGACCTCTATCCGTTCGTGCTGAACCGGTCGGTCGTCACGAAGCTGCATTTCGTGCAGTGCGTGATCAGCCAGCTCGACCTCGGGCGAATCGATGCGCCGCCGGCGACGCTCGCCGTGGCCGCGTAAGGGCGTCGCGATGGCGTGGCAGGCGCCGAACTGATATGATTTTGCCCCTCGTGGGGACGTAGCTCAGCTGGGAGAGCGTCGCGTTCGCAATGCGAAGGTCGAGGGTTCGATCCCCTTCGTCTCCACCACTCTCGACGCAGCAACGTGAGGCCAGCCGACGCGCTGGCCTTCTCATCGAACGACCTCAATTCACTTCGCGTCGTCGCGCGCACCAAACACCCGCTCCACCGCGCGCCAGTGATCGGCGTGCGTCCACGTTTCCATGATGTGCTTCAACTCGAGCGCGCGTCGCTCGTCGCGCGTCGCGCCGTTGCGTGAAGCCATCACCTGCGCCTTCATCGCGCGCAACACGTACTGGCTCTGTCGCCTGATCGGCTCGACGAACTCGTTGACGCGCCGGTCCAGATCCGCGCTCGGAACGACGACATCGGCCAATCCCCATTCGAGTGCGGTGAACGCGTCGATGGTTTCGGCGCTCGCCATCATGCGCAAGGCTCGCGATGCGCCGACGAGGTCGATGAGGTCGGTACCGCCACCCCATGCCGCGGTGATCGCGAGCCGACCGTGGACGTAGCCGATGTTCGCGTGCTCCGCCATCACGCGCATGTCGCAGGCAAGCGCGAGCTCGGCGCCGCCGCCGATCGCATCGCCGTTGATCGCCGCGACCACGGGCAATGGGCAATTGCGCACCGTATCGAGGGCGCCGCGACATTCGATGGCCATCGCGATCGTGTCGGCGTCGCTTCGCACGTTGTCGAGATCGTGAAGGTCGCCGCCCGCCGCGAAGTAGCGCTCACCCGCGCCGCGCAAGATCACGCATTTCGCTTTGGGATCCGCTGCGATGGCTTCGAACGCGGACCGCAATGTGCGCAATAGCGACCGCGACAGCGGATTCATCTTCTCCGGACGATGAATCGTCACGGAACAGACGTCGCCGACCTGGGCGACGATCAAATCGTTTGACGTCATGGCGTGAATGATGCCTTACCCCGGGTCGACGTAGAATCGCGCAAGGCCCCAGGCTTGGCCCCCCGATCGCCATGGCGCTCCACAAGACGCACGTCTTCCACCGTCACCTTCATCACACGCCGCCGGCGGCGGTAGGTGCGCACGGCGTGTTCATTTGCGACGCCGAAGGCAACGAATACATCGACGGCTCGGGGGGCGCTGCGGTGTCGTGCCTCGGTCACGGCCACCCCGACGTGCTGAAAGCGATGCACGAGCAGATCGACCGCCTCGCGTACGGACACACGAGCTTTTTCACGTCACCGCCGGCTGAAGCGCTCGCCGATCAGTTGATTCGCACGGCCCCTGACGGAATGAGTCACGCGTATCTCGTGAGCGGAGGCTCCGAGGCGGTCGAGGCGGCGCTGAAAATGGCGCGGCAGTATTTCGTCGAGATCGGTCAGACGAAGCGCTCGCGCTTCATCGCGCGCCGCCAGAGCTATCACGGCAACACCCTTGGCGCGCTCGCGGTCGGAGGCAATGAATGGCGGCGCCGCCAATTCGGTCCGCTCCTCATCGACGTCGAGCATGTCGCACCGTGCTATCCGTATCGCGACATGCGCGAAGGTGAATCGCCGCAAGCGTATGGGCAACGACTCGCGGACGAACTCGACGCAACGATTCGCCGCGTCGGCCCCGAGAATGTCATTGCATTCGTCGCCGAGACGATCGGCGGCGCAACCGCGGGGGTGCTTGTTCCCGTGCCAGGTTATTTCAAGGCGGTTCGCGAAGTATGCGATGGTCACGGATGCCTGCTGATCCTGGATGAAGTGATGTGTGGCATGGGTCGCACCGGAACGCTTTACGCAAGCGAGCAGGAAGGCGTCGTTCCCGACCTCGTGACGATTGCGAAAGGACTCGGCGGCGGATATCAACCGATCGGCGCCGTGCTCGCGCAGCAACGCATTGTCGACGCGATGTCGTCGGGCAGCGGATTCTTTCAACACGGCCACACGTATCTCGGTCATCCGGTCGCTTGCGCGGCTGCGTTGGCCGTCCAGCAAGTGGTCGAGCGCAACGATCTACTTGCGCAAGTTCGCAAGCGCGGCAAGCAGTTCGATGAGAAATTGCGCGAGCGACTCGGCGCGCATCCGCATGTCGGCGATATTCGTGGACGCGGACTGTTTTATGGTGTCGAGCTCGTACAAGATCGCAAGACCAAAGCACCGTTCGATCCCGAGCGTAAATTGCACGCTCGCATCAAGCGCGAAGCGATGGCGCGCCGGTTGATGATCTATCCGATGGGTGGAACACTCGATGGCCGGCGTGGCGACCATGTTCTGCTCGCGCCGCCTTTCATCGTCGAGGAGCAGCATCTGGATCTGATCACCGAGCGTCTCGCCGAAGCCATCGACGCAGCGATTGCGGCACACTGACAGATTCGTCGTTGCATCAGCGTTTCATTACAAAAGGAGGAGCACCCAGTGAAATCACAGTCCCTTACAGCGACCGCGGCATTCACCGCGGCGGCAGTCATCGGCTTTGGCGCGTTCAGCTTGCCGGCCGTCGCTCAACAAAAATTCATCACGATCGGCACCGGCGGTGTCACCGGCGTGTATTACGCAGCAGGCGGCGCGATCTGCCGGCTGGTCAACAAGGACCGCGCCAAGCACAACATCCGCTGCTCGGTGGAATCGACCGGCGGCTCGGTGTTCAACGTCAACACGATCAAGGCCGGCGAGCTCGACATGGGCTTCGCGCAGTCCGACGTGCAATTCAACGCGTCCAAGGGTCAAGGTCAGTTCGCGAAGGACGGCGCCTATCCCGATCTGCGCGCGGTGTTCTCGGTTCATCCTGAACCGTTCACCGTGCTCGCGCGCAAAGAAGCCGGTGCGAAGAACCTTGCCGACTTCAAAG
>DATLOI010000115.1:0-36659 GCA_035536295.1 Casimicrobiaceae bacterium | reverse complement strand
CGTCGACAGGATTCGTCATACGACCTTCGCTAGACAATCAGGTTACGGTTGTGTCCTTCGCGTGCTTGACCATCAGATACCTCACGATGCCGTGCGGATAAATATTGTGCTCGTAGGCCACTTCGTATCCTAGCGCCCGGTAGAAGCGCGGCGCCTGGAAGCTGAACGTTTCGAGATAGAACGACGCACAACCGTGTGACCGCGCCTCGGCTTCGAAGGCTCGAACGAGTTCAGCACCGATTCCATTGTGGCGAAACGCCGAATCGACCCACACCTGCTGTAGCTCGCAGCATGAACCCCAACGTCGACCAAGGACCCCGCCGACGACCTGGCCAGACGTAAGTCGCGCGAAACACGACAGCGACTGGACTTCATGTAGCGGCGCGGCCGCGTTGTTGAATTCCGTCAGTCCGTGGTCGACCAGGGCGGATTCCTCGGGAGGAATGCCTTCGTGAATGCTTATCGCGAACGATGTCGGCACGCGGGTTTTCTCAGCGTGGTTGGCCAAGCATCTCAATCACCGCCGGCACACCGATCGCGATCCATACGATCGCCGTGATGATCGTCGCGACGAACACAGCCGCACTGCCGAGATCTTTCGCGCGCCGCGACAATTCGTTGCGATCGACGCCGATGCGATCGACAGTGCGCTCGACTGCCGTATTCAGCAACTCGATCGCAAGCACCATGAGCACACTGACAATCAGAAGCACGCGCTCGACACGCGTTACGGGAAGCAACAGCGCGACCGGCACGGCCAGCACGATCCCCACGATCTCGAGCCGACATGCGGGCTCTTGCCATGCATCGCGCAAACCCGCGAACGAGAACTGCAACGCCCGCATCAGGCGGTTCATCGGCGCTCCGTTCATCGCGCGTCAATACCGCGGACAACACGATTGTGACAGGTCGCGGCGCGAGCGTTGCGACAACCTCCTCAAGGAGGCGTGCAGAATACCGGCCCTTCGAGCAGCCACCCTCGCCCTGTCATGTCGCCGATTTCGCTGAAGCTCGTCAGATACCGGTGGTTCGCCTGGCCGCCCATGCCGTTGTTGTAGAGGCGCCAAGCGACGACTCGATCGATTGGACACGTGCCGACGCCCGAGCGCACGGAATGGAACGCAAGTCCCTCGTAAGTCCAGCTCGGATTGACACGCACCAGCGCGCACTCGTCCGCGTCGATCGTGAAAAAGTGCGAGTTCGGCCCGCGTCCGGGCGTGCCGAAAAAACGACACGCCGCGACTCCGTTGTTCGAACCAGGCGAGAAGCTTTTGAAATCGAAACCAGTGCGCCGCCATCCGGGCACGACGACACCTTGATCGAGCATCGCAATTTCCGCTGGCTCCGCAGTGATGAAATAGTGGTCGAGCGAAGCGTTATGGAACTCGACGACGCGTCGCTCGTCGCCACCGTCCGCCGACGGGGCGACATAGCTCAATCGCAATTCTTCGCTGCGCCCGCCTTGCACGCTCACCAGCCGCGTCACCCGCGCCCGCGCCGCGCGATCGTCGGCGACGAGCGCGTCGAGCCATTCGAGCGACCATGTGAAAATGTCGCCGGCCGCCGCTTCATCGAAGCCATGCGTCGTCCCCACGAGCGCGACCAGCGCACGTGACCCCGTCAGCTGATGGATGCCATCCTCGACCGGGCCGATCGGTGCTGTCGTGTCCGCGGTGCCGCTGATCGCGAGGTAAGGCATCGTCACGCCACTCGTGCCGCGATTGTCGCGACCAAAGGCCGGCAGAATGCGCTGCCCGAAATAAGGCACGTAACCGACACCCGCCTTGATGCGATTGTCTTGTGTCACGCGTCGCGAGGTAAGGAAGATCGACGTCGTGAGCTCGGCACCGCCGAGGAGCATCACGGTTTCGCCGCCCTGACTCGCTCCGAACGCGCCGATGCGATTGGAATCGACGCGATCGCGCCATTGCGGATGCGCGAGCAACGCATCGAGCGCCGCCGAGATCGACAGCGGCCGTGTCGCCTGCATCGATGTGAAGCGCTCGAAATTCGCGATCGCATACGCGACCTGCCCCAGATCGTCGAACGCCAGCAGCGCGAAGCGAGGATCGCCGTGGAAGGGTGCGACGACGATGTAGCCGTACGACGCAAACACTGCGAGCGCCTCGATGTGGCTCTTCGACAGCGGGCTGCCGCCGTACCCATGGGAGAACGCGAGCACCGGCCAGCGCGACATCGTCGCGGGAAGTATCGGCGCCTCGCTGCCGCGTTGCATGCGCGGCACTACCCTTCCGTTCGATAAGTCGTAATCCGCGCGAGTGTTCGCCGTCGTCGTCGGATAGCAAACGAGCAGCGGATAGACGAGCGCCTGCCCTGCCGACGGTCCGAACAGCGTGCGGTCGTTCGGCACCTCGACGCGCGCGGTCAACGTGTTCGCGGGATCGCTCAACAGATCGGTCACATAGCGCGTCGACCCATCAGCGCGCGGAAAGCCTTCCCAATACGACTGGGCCTGCTCGCCGCCGGCAACGCGCGAGAAATCCTGCGCGACGTTGCTGCATCCGATCGGATAGGGGCCGCTCAACGCGCGCGGCGGCGGATTGGCGAGCGGGTCGGCGCACGCGAAATCGACCAGCGCGAACGCAGCGGCGGCGACGAGGATAACAGTGCGATTCATCGGGCGTCCACGATTAGCGACAACCCTGGTTGCGACCATCGAAGCGGCGATCGGTTCGCTGCCGCCTATCAGAACTGATCGGCTTCCAATGCAAGCGCGGCCTCGCCGCCTTCGACGATGATCTTTTGCAAGCCCTGCGCGTGCGGAAGAATCGACTTTGCGTAGAAAGCAGCGGTCGCGATCTTGCTCGCCATGAACGCTTTGTCGCCATTGCCCGACGCCAGCTTGTCAGCCGCGATCACGGCTGCGCGTGCAAGCTGCCAAGCGCACGCCACCGTTCCCCACAACTCGAGATAAGGAACGGCACTTGCGTGCGTCGCGCGCGTTTTCGCGCCAAACGATTGCACGACCCAATCGACTGCGCTTTGAAGTGTGTCGGTGGCCTCCGACAACGCGCGACCGATGGGTTTGAGCTCCGCATTGGAATGCGAGTGAAGCTCGGCGGCCACGCGACGCATGTCAGCGAGCAGGGACTTCGCTGCAGCGCCGGCATCGCGCGCGGTCTTGCGGCCGATCAGATCGTTTGCCTGAATGCCTGTCGTGCCTTCGTAGATCGTCGTGATCCGTGCATCGCGGAGGTGCTGCGCCGCTCCGGTTTCCTCGATATAACCCATTCCGCCGTGAACCTGAATCCCGAGCGACGCAACGATCTGCCCCGTTTCCGTCGAATGCGCTTTCACGATGGGAATCATCAAATCGACGAACGCCTGATGCGCCTTGCGCGCGCTTGCGTCCGGATGGCGGCGCGCGTTGTCCATCGCGGCCGCGGTCACATAGGCCAGCGCGCGCATCCCTTCGGTATGCGCACGCATCGTCATCAGCATGCGGCGAATGTCTGGGTGGTCGATGATCGCTCCGACTTTCGCCGCCTTGTCGAGGCCGACCGCCTTGCCCTGCACACGTTGCCGTGCGTAGTCCACCGCGCGCTGATAGGCGCGCTCGGCGATGCCCACCCCTTCCATTCCCACCGAGAAGCGCGCGAGATTCATCATGATGAACATGTACTCGAGCCCGCGATTCTCCTCGCCGATCAGATAGCCGACAGCGCCCCCGTGATCGCCGTATGCCATCACGCACGTAGGGCTCGCGTGGATGCCGAGCTTGTGCTCGATCGACACGCAGCGCACGTCGTTGCGCTTGCCGAGCGAGCCGTCTTCGTTGATCAAGAACTTCGGCACGATGAAAAGCGAAATGCCCTTCACCCCTTCCGGCGCATCGGGGGTGCGACCGAGCACCAGGTGAATGATGTTCTCGGTGTAATCGTGCTCGCCGTAGGTGATGAAGATCTTGTTGCCTTGCAGACGATAGCTTCCATCTGCCTGCTTCGTTGCCTTGGTGCGAACCGCCGCAAGATCCGAACCCGCCTGCGGCTCGGTCAGATTCATCGTGCCCGTCCATTCCCCCGACACCATTTTCGGTAGGAACCGCTGCTTTTGCGCAGCGGTGCCGACGAGCTCGATCGCCTCGATCGCGCCTTGCGTCAACAACGGACACAGATCGAACGCCATGTTCGCCGAATGCCACATCTCCTCAACCGCGGTCGACACGAGCTGGGGCAAACCCTGTCCGCCGAACTCGGGATTCTTGGTCAGACCATTCCAGCCGTTGTCGCAATAGCTGCGGTAGGCATCACGAAAGCCCGCGGGTGTTTTGACCGTACCGTCCTCGAGGCGCCGCGCACCTTCACGATCACCGGCACCGTTCAATGGGTCGAGAACGTCGGTCGCGAACTTGCTCGCTTCTTCGAGAATCGCCCCGACCGTGTCGAGGCTTGCGTCCTCGTACCCCGGCAGAGATGCAACCTGCGCGAGCCCCGCAAGCTCGTTCATCACGAACTGCATCTCCGCGAGTGGTGCGTGATAAGTGCTCATCGTGCAACCAAGTTATGTGTCAACGCGCGAGCTCGTCTGTCAGCTCGGGGACAATCTTGAACAAATCGCCGACCAGTCCGTAATCCGCGATCTGGAAAATCGGCGCTTCCGGATCCTTGTTGATCGCAACGATCACCTTGCTGTCCTTCATTCCGGCGAGATGCTGGATCGCACCCGAGATTCCGACGGCGATGTAGAGATCGGGAGCGACGACTTTGCCCGTCTGTCCAACTTGGTAATCGTTCGGACAATAGCCTGCGTCGACGGCTGCGCGCGAAGCCCCCACCGCAGCGCCGAGCTTGTCCGCCAGCTTTTCGAGCAGCGCGAAATTCTCGGCGCTTTGCAGCGCGCGTCCACCGGACACGACGACGCGTGCACCGCCAAGCTCGGGCCGCTCGGAGCGCGTCAGTTCCTGACCAGTGACCTTGATCTTGCCTACGTCGGCGACAGCAGCGCGTGTTTCGATCGCAGCATTGCCACCATCAGTCGCCACCGGCTCGAATGCGGTCGCGCGAACGGTGATGACCTTGATCGGATCGCTCGACTGCACGGTGGCAAATACGCTACCTGCATAAATCGGGCGCACGAACGTGTCGCTCGACTCGATGCCGCTGATATCCGAAAGCTGCGCCACATCGAGCTTCGCGGCGATGCGCGGCATCACGTTCTTGCCAAAGCCGCTGGCGGGAGCGAGCGCGTGGGTATAGCCGCCGCCTTCGATGACGGCCAGCGCTTGCGTCGCGATGTTTTCCGCTGTGACATTGGCAAGGTGCGGCGCGTCGACATGGATGACTTTGCCGACGCCACTCGCGCTTGCAGCGGATTTTGCGGCGCCGTCGGCCCCGCTACCGACAACGAGCACATGCACGTCGCCGCCGAGTTTTTGCGCAGCGCCTATTGTCGGCAGCGTGGGCAACTTGATGGAAGCGTTGTCGTGCTCGGCGATGACGAGAATGCTCATGATGCGTGCGGTTGGTGAGGATCGAGTTGGTTTGTAAAGCGATCGTCAGGGAAGAACCTTGGCCTCGTTGCGAAGCTTCGCCACGAGTTCCTTCACATCCGCGACGCGCCCCCCGCCTTTGCGCTTCGCGGGCTCGACCACTTTCAGGGTCTTGAGACGTGGCGACACATCGACGCCGAGCGCATCGGGCTTCAGCACCTCGAGCGGCTTCTTCTTCGCCTTCATGATGTTCGGCAACGTGGCATAACGCGGCTCGTTCAACCGCAGATCGGTCGTCACCACGGCGGGCAACGTCGTCTCGACGGTCTCCAGTCCGCCGTCGATCTCGCGTTTCACGCGAAGCGCTTGCTTGTCGATCTCGACTTTCGACGCGAACGTCGCCTGCGGCCAGTCGAGAAGCGCCGCGAGCATCTGCCCTACCTGATTGGAATCGTCGTCAATCGCCTGCTTGCCCAGAATCACCAGCGCAGGCTGCTCTTTTTCGACGACGGCTCTCAATAGCTTCGCGACCGCGAGCGGTTGCAAATCGACGTCGGTCTCGACCAAGATCGCCCGGTCGGCGCCGATGGCAAGCGCGGTACGCAATGTCTCCTGACACGCCGCAACGCCGCACGAGACCGCCACGATCTCGGTTGCAATGCCTTTCTCCTTCAGCCGCACAGCCTCCTCGACCGCGATTTCGTCGAAAGGATTCATCGACATCTTCACGTTCGAGGTGTCGACGCCTGAACCGTCAGGCTTGATGCGGACTTTTACGTTGAAATCGACGACGCGCTTGACTGAAATCAGGACTTTCATGATTGGCCGTACGAGGATTCGGCTGCTGCCGCGCAGCGTCACCGAAATGGTGAAAAAAAAGCTCTAAGTGGCTGTCGCAGCGATTGTCGCGCCTGCGGTATGTTTTTTGCTTTATTCGTTGATGACAGTTGAATGCCTATAAACTCGCTCGCGTGAACATTCGCTCCCTCATCGATGGCCTCAGTCCGGCAAGCTGGAAAGCTCGCCTGAAGCGCGTCGAGCGCGGCGAATGCGAGCAGGCGGTGCTTCGGGTCACGGTCGTCGGATTAATCGTACTTTACCTGCTTTACGCATCGAACCGCGACGGCATCGTCGACGCCACCGAAAGCTACGCGCTTTGGTGGTCGGAAGCGGCGCTGGCGTTTGGCATCGTCCTCCTCGGCTGGATCGTTCTCGCCGGAAACAAATCGGTGGTGCGGCGCGTGCTCGGCATGATCGTCGACAACGCGTGCACGACGTATTTTTTGATCCTGACCGGGGAAGCGGGCGCCGTCATTTTCGGTGTCTACCTCTTCGTCACGTTCGGCAACGGGTTTCGCTACGGACGCGCATACCTGCATGCGTCGCAGGCGCTGTCGCTGATCGGCTTCGGCCTCGTCGTCGTGTTCTCCGAGTACTGGCGAACGCACACCTCGCTTTCAATCGGCGTGGCGCTCGCCTCGCTGACGCTCCCCTTTTACGTCGGCATCCTTGCGCAGCGCATCGAAGAGGCGCGTCGCCGCGCCGATGAGGCGAACCAGGCAAAGGGACGCTTCGTGGCCAACATGAGCCACGAGATGCGAACGCCGCTGAACGGCGTCATCGCGATGGCGGACGTGTTGCGCGAAACCGCGTTGTCGGAAGCGCAGCGCGAGATCGTCGAGACGATGACCACGTCGGCGAACCTTCTGCTCGTGCAGATCGAAGACGTGCTCGACATGGCGAAGATCGAGGCTGGCCGCGTCACCGTCGAGAAACGGCCGTTCGAGCCCGCGCGTCTGTTGCCCGCGACGGTGAAAGTGATATTGCCGCAAGCCCGCTACAAGGGTCTCGCAGTCAACGTCGACATCGATCCTGGGGTAGCAGGCTGGTATCTCGGCGACGCCCATCACCTGCGCCAGGTGATCCTGAATTTGCTCGCCAATGCCGTGAAGTTCACGGAAAAAGGCGAAATCACGTTGCGCGCCCGAATGCTGGTCGGCGAAGCGAATGCGCTGACCTTGCGCATCGAAGTTCAAGACACCGGCGTAGGAATTGCCGAGGACAAGCAGGCAGCGATTTTCGAGCCGTTCACGCAAGCCGACGACTCGATCACGCGCGTGTACGGCGGCACTGGTCTTGGGACGACGATCGCGCGTCACTTGATGAGCCACATGGATGGCCGCATCGGTCTGAAAAGTCGCGTCGGCATCGGCTCGACGTTCTGGATCGAGTTACCCCTGGAAGTCAGCGAAGCGCAGGGCGTCGATCTCACCGAGGAGCTTGCCAGTGCACCGCGAAGCGCATTGGCCTCGTACGCGCTGGCCGCTGCGCAACCCGCCACGATTCATCGCTTGCGCGGCGCGCGAATCCTGGTCGCCGAGGACAATCCAACGAATCAACGCGTCGCGCAACTGATTCTCGAGAGCGGCGGGCACCACGTGACGATCGTCGAGAATGGCGAGAAAGCGCTCGATGCGCTGGAGCGCGGCGGTTTCGACGTTGCGCTGTTCGATCTCTCGATGCCGCTGGTGTCCGGCATCGAGGCTTTGAAGCTCTATCGGTTCACGACTTCGACGCCGATACCTGTTCTCATCTTGTCCGCAAATGTCACCACTGAAGCGATCGACGAATGTCATCGAGCGGGCGCAGCGGAATTCATGCCGAAGCCGCTACGCGCATCGCTGCTGCTCGACGCGATCGAGCGCCACATTTCGTCGAGCGAGCAAAAGGCCGTGCATCGCCCGCAGCTCATTGCCGAGGAGCGGCCGGTTCTGTCGGTCGTCGATGTGCCGCCGCTCGATCCTGCAGTCCTCGCCGACCTTGCGAAGCTATCGCGCGATGAAACGTTTCTCGACCGATTGCTGCGCGGCTTTCGAAGAGACACCGAGCGGCTTGCGCACGAGATCACCAATTCGCTCGTGCAACGCAGGTACGAAGGCGTCAAGGACGCTGCGCACGCGCTGAAAGGCGGCGCTGCGAGTGTTGGCGCCACCAAGCTTTATCAATTGGCGACCCGCCTCGACAAGGCGAGTCCCGAAATGCTGCGACTCAAGGCCGCCCAGTTCACCGAAGAGCTCGACGCGACGGTCGGTCAGGCGATCGAGGCGCTGGACCGTTTCCTCGAGTCGCGTCAGGCCGATCAGAACGCCAGGCCCAAGCGCTGATCACATTGCATTGACCGTTTGCAGCGGTTGCAGCGGAATCACGTTGCCGCGAGCGCGCGGACCCGAATTCTCGGTGCGTTGCTGGGCGCGGACCAGGCGCTCCATCAACCGCAGATCACGCTCCTCCAGCTTGAGCGCTGCATCGACCCATACGTTCATCACGCGCATCATCTCGTCGATCGTGATCGGGTCGCACTCGTTTCTCGACTTCTCGAATGCGCGGCGCCCGTTGCCGAGCTTCGCGTGCTTCTTGATGTAACTGTAGACGGCCTCCTCACCAGTGCCATCGGCGGTCAGCACGTCGACCACGCCCATGTCATAGAGCTCGCGCGCCGTATAGATCGTGCCGCTGGTAATCAGGCGCTCGGCCGTGCTTCGGCCGACTTTGCGCGACAGGAAGCTGAACGCTCCCATGCCGGGGAACAGGTTGAAGAGAATCTCGGGAAAGCCCAGGCGCGCCGACTCTTCGGCGACCAGCACCGACGCCGACAACGCCCCTTCGAAGCCACCGCCGAGCGCTTCGCCTTGCACGAGCGAGATCGTCGTCATGTCGACTTCGCAGTTGCGATGCCAGGCGAGCAGAACCTCGCAGCAGCTCTTGCCGTAGCGCAACAACACCTCGCGATTCTGCGACATGATCGCGTCACGGAACAACGCCAGATCGCCGCCGAGACTGAAAATGCCGGGCGTGCGCGAGGCAATTACGCCGTAGCGAATGCGCACCGCGCTGCCTTGCGCCGCAACGCAACCAAAATCGCGTTGCAGTTCGGTGATCGTGCTTTGCAAATCACGCAGAACGCTTGGACTGATGCACGCACGTCCTCGCGGATTCAGATAGGCCCAGTACACGCCGTACTCTTCGTCAATTCTAGTGTCGACGTTGAAACGATGTTCTTGCGACTCGAACCGCAATTCTGCATACGCGTTCATAACATCCTCCCCAGGTACGTAGGCGATCGATTGTGACCAACAAGCCGTTTACATGTTCACGATAGCGCGGTCGGCAACGCTCGTCCATTGATTGGTTAAGCGTCGCATACGGTACTAAGTTAATAACTGTTTTATCCATCTTGTAGGGTACATTATACGAAGCTCCAGGCAAAACAGCGGATCTCACTGAATTCAGTTAAACGTGCGTAAGCCTACGGAAAACTACTGATAAGCGCCAAGAAAGCAGCACCTTAACCCACCAGTGTCGCCGGATCCGGCAGGTGGATGGCAGCAAGCATCGTCATGGCGGCAATCTGCCGGCCCTCGACGGACGCTTCAGCTCTGAACCAGCCCAACTTTCGCCGTAATCGATGGACGCTGGATCGGAGCATCACGCGGTCACCGCCGCGGGCGAAACCGGAAATCGTCGCGTCATCGATGCCGGCGAAAAACATGAGCTCCTGGCCCGTCGGGTCGATGGCCAGCGTTTTGTAGGTCAGGATCACGGAAACCTGCGCGAGCGCTTCGATCAACAGCAGGTTCGGAAAGCTCCGGCAGCTGCCGCCTAGGATCGGCTCGTGACGCGAGATGTTCTTGATGCCGACAATGTATTCGCCGGCAACGCAATCGACGACGCGATCGACCAGCAGGAACGGGAAACGGTGCATGAGCATTCGCGAGACTTCCTGAATGTCCATCGCCCCCGTTCCACGCACCGGCTCGCTAAGGGCCACTACAGGCTCTCCCAACGGCCATGCACGAATCCTTCGATCGGTCTGAACGTCGCCTTGTAGGCCATCTTGCGACTGTCCCCGATCCAATAGCCGAGATACAAATATGGCAGCCCCAGCATGAGGCAGCGCTCGATTTGCCAGAGGATGTTGTAAGTACCGTAGCTCGTTGCCCGCCGGTCGGGCTCGAAGAACGTGTACACCGACGACAATCCATCGATGAGTTGGTCGACGAGGCTCACGATGCGCAGCTCGCCGCCCTCGCGAAACTCGAAAAGATCGGTGTTGACGTTGCTGTGCAACAGGAAATGCTGATACTGCTCGCGGCTGTCATGATCCATCCCCCCGCCCGGATGGCGATGACGCTGATAGCGCAAGTACAGCGCATAGTGCTCGCCGTCGTAAATCAGCGGCCGGCGCACGCACGCGAGCGCGCTGTGATTGCGAATCGCGCGACGTTGCGCGCGGTCCGGGCGAAAGCGCGCGACCGGCACCCGCACCGGAACGCAGGCGCGGCAGTGATCGCAGTAGGGACGATAGGTGAACGCGCCGCTGCGCCGAAAGCCGAGTCGAACGAGCTCGCTGTAGACGCGCGTGTCGATCAGATGGCTCGGGGTCGCCACTTGCGAGCGCGCCGAGCGCTCGGGTAGATAACTGCACGGGTACGGCGCCGTCGCGTAAAACTGGAGCGCCGCAAGCGGAAGGTCGTTGAGCTTGGTCACGTGGCCAGCGCGCCCCGTTCGCCGGACTTCCATCCCGACGGAGGCGCGAGCGAGTCGATCAACTGCTGCAACCAAGCGACGAAGCGCTTCCGCGAGATAGTGCGCGCGCCGAGAGACGCGAGATGCTCCGTCTCCTGCTGGCAATCGATCAGGGGCACGCCTTGCGAGCGCAGCAGATCGACGAGATGTGCGAGCGCCACCTTGGAGGCATCCGATTCACGTGCGAACATCGATTCACCGAAAAAAGCCTTCCCGATCGCAACGCCGTAGAGCCCACCAACCAAGCAACCATCGCGCCACGATTCGATCGAGTGGACATAGCCGCGCCGATGCAGTTCCCCGTAAGCGAGGCGTATCGCAGGCGTGATCCAGGTCCCGGGTTGTCCGTCGCGCGGACCAGCGCACGCTTTTATCACAGCGTCGCATGCAGTATCGACGCGCACTTCGAACCGCTTTTCGCGCAGTCGCTTGCGTAGCGACTTCGAGGGCTTGAACTCGGCGGTGAACAAGACCATGCGCGGGTCCGGACTCCACCACAACAGCGGCTGTCCCGCGCTCGACCACGGAAAGATCCCGCGGCGATACGCGTCGAGCAAGCGATCGCCGTCGAGCTCGCCTCCGGCGGCGAGCAGTCCGTTCGGATCATCGAGCGCGCGCTCGAGCGGAGGAAACGGGTCGTGTGCGTGTAACCACGGGATCACGTTCCGGATTTTGCCATCAGGGCGCGTAAAAGCATCGCCCGGGCATCCTCGAAGCGGTGCATAACCCTCCGCTACAATCGACACGGAGCCCCGGTAGCTCAGTGGATAGAGCAGCCCCCTCCTAAGGGGCAGGTCGCACGTTCGATTCGTGTTCGGGGCGCCACTTGCAGCCGCGACGCGCATTCGCTCTTCATCGAGCGCAACCTCGATCACGCGCTCGCGCCGTGCGCGTCGAACCCCCCCGTCACAGCGATACGCGCGGATTGAGCGAATAGCGTCCTGTCACGTCCGCCTGACCAAGCACGTGACCGCGCATCGCATTGAGCGCTGCCTGGCCGTTGAATCGCGGCGGCACATCGAGCTTTCCGACGTCGAGCGCGTAGACCGTGAAGACATAGCGGTGCACAAGCTCGTCGTTCCACGGCGGGCATGGGCCGTCGTAGCCGTAATAGTCGCCGGCCATGTCCTTGTCGTTGGCGAACCAGTCGGTGTAGCCGTTGATGCCGTGACGTCCTCCGCCAGCGGGAAGCATCTGCGGCTTGCCGCGCGGAGTCACCGTGTTCGAGTGCGCGCCCGCCGCGATCGTCGCTTGCGTACGGGGCAAATCGATTAGAACCCAATGAAAGAAATCGACGCGCGCCAGTGACGCGGAAACAACGTGTCCTTCCTTGTTCACGTCGTCGGCGCGCGAAGGTACATCGGGATCGTGGCAAATGACGGCGAAAGACTCGGTGCCGGCCGGCGCATCGCTCCAGGCAAGATCGGGATTGCGGTTTTGATCGAGCGCTATGTGATCGGCAGGGTCCATGCGACAGAACGCGAATTGCGACGGAATGCGCCCCATCGGCGTGAACGACGTCGTCGATACTTTCATGATTGGGTCCAGTGCGGCGGAATCGTGCGGTCGATGAAATCGAGTGCCATGATTCGCTCGCGCCAGCCCGCGATCGAGTCGGGGAGCATGTTCTGCGCTTCGAGCTCGGGCAGGCGCTTCCGTTCGACGCGAAACAGAAATGCAATCAGCGGATACAGCGCGAGGTCTGCAGCGGAGAGCGAGCCCGCGAGGTAATCGCCGCGTATCGTGCGTGCGAGCATGCGAAGCTCGTCGATGACACCATCACGCGCACCGGCGACAACCTTGCGATCGATCTCTTCGGGCTTCTTGAATGCCTCGTCGAGCAGCTTCTCGAGCGCGGGATACAGATAGTTGTCGACTTCGCAGATTAGCCTTCGCACGATCGCACGCGCCCTCGCATCGCCCGGAAACAGCGAAGGTCCGCGCGCCGAGTACGCTTCATCGAGATACTCGACGATCGCATTCGACTCGTAGAGAACGAAGCCGTTGTCGTCTATCGTCGGCACGCGCCCGCGCGGGTTCAACGCGAGAAACTCCGGCCGCTTCGTGTCACCCGCAGAGAACGAGAGCACCTTGCGCTCGTAGGGAATCGTCTTGTACTCGAGGGCAAGTTGCACTTTCCACGCGAACGGCGAGCCCGAGCCGTAGTAGAAAACCAGCGACATGATCTCAACCCTTGTCGGACTGGGCGCGATTCGCGCCCTTCGTCGCCGCGGTGAGCGCTTCGAGTGAAGCCTTCTGCAGCTCGATCGTCTTGATGCTCATCTCGACCATGTTATGACTCATCGACAGCCAGTTCGCGATGATGCGCAGCTCGCCGATCTTGCGATCGAGCTCGGCGGGGTCGAGTGCCGCGAACATCATCGCGGGATTGGGAAACGGCTGTGGCGCAGCGGCACCCGCATCCTGCGGCATTCCTGCCATGCCGGGAAACTGCACGCCGAGCGGATTCCACATGCGTTGCATGAAGGCGAGCGCATCGGCAGGTGAGAACGGAAACGCCGCGGGTTCGTTGCTTTTCTGGTCTTGGCCGGACATCGAGCAGGACTCCTTGCTCGGCTCAAAAAGCCGATAGCCTTGCGATTCGGGCTAATATTCCTCTATGGCGGACCCTGGCGCAACCTTGCTCGCGCGCGTTGCTGCCACCGTGGGTTCGAGCGACGTCCTGACGGCGGCTGCCGACATTGCGCCTTACGTCAGCGATTGGCGCGGTCGCTTTCACGGCAGCGCGCTTGCGGTCGTGCGGCCGGACTCGGTCGAAGACGTCGCGGCGATCGTCAAGCTGTGCGCGGTGGCGAACGTTCCTCTGGTCGCGCAGGGTGGCAACACGGGCCTGTGCGGCGCCGCTACGCCCTTGGATGACGGAGCATCGATCGTCCTGTCGCTGACGCGTCTCAATCGCGTGCGCGGAGTCGACGTCGACAATGCGACGCTAACGATCGAGGCCGGCGCGACGCTGGCGCAGGGCCAAGCCGCGGCCGCCGAGCGCGGACTCTTGTTTCCCCTGTCCCTCGCGTCTGAGGGAAGTTGCACGATCGGCGGAAACCTGTCGACCAACGCAGGCGGCACATCAGTGCTGCGCTTTGGCAACGCGCGCGACCTGGTGCTGGGACTCGAAGTCGTGCTGGCGGACGGCCGTGTGTGGAATGGGCTGCGGGCGCTACGCAAGGACAACACGGGCTACGACTTGAAGCACTTGTTCATCGGCGCCGAGGGCACGCTTGGCATTATCACCGCGGCGGTGTTGAAGCTCTATCCCGCACCGCGTACGTCCGCGACTGCGTTCGTGGGCGTGCGCGACGTCGCCATGGCCGTGCATTTACTCGCGCTGATGAAAGCGTCGCTGGCCGATCGGCTCGTCGCATTCGAGCTCATCAGCGACTTGGCACTGATGCTGTCGCGCAAGCACCACCAGGGGCAGGACCCATTGCCGGGACATCGTTGGTACGTGCTGCTGCAGGTCGATGATCCGGCCGAGAACGCGACGCTTCGAAGCGAATTGGAAGCCTCGCTTGCCAACGCGATCGAGACCGAGGTCGCCCTCGACGCGACGATCGCCGAATCGCAATCGCAAAGCGCGGCGCTATGGGCGCTCCGCGAAAACATCTCCGAAGCGCAGCGCCGCGAAGGTCCGAACATCAAGCACGACATTGCGATGCCGGTCTCGGCGATTCCCTCGTTCTTGAGCGACGCCGAGACGGCCCTGCGTGCAGAGCTGCCGGGCGTGCGCTTCGTGATCTTCGGACATCTGGGCGACGGCAATCTGCACTACAACCTGTCGGCACCGGAGGGCGTGGACGCGCAATCCTTCATGCACAACGCCGCAATCGCCAACCGTATCGTGCACGATCTCGTGTCGCAAGCATCGGGAAGCATCAGCGCCGAGCACGGGATCGGTCAGCTCAAGCGCGAGGAGCTGCGCCGCTACAAGTCACCGCTCGAGCTCGAGCTGATGGCGCGGATCAAGACGGCGCTCGATCCGCACAACTTGATGAATCCCGGAAAGGTTCTGTAAGGTCCCGCGTTAGTGATTCGTTGAACAATGTTTGAATGGACTACATCGCCCGCACAAACGGGCCGCGTTCGCTTCCGGCCGCGACGCCACCGCGCGGCGAGGTTCAACACCTGCCGTGCGGGGGCAACAGTGCGATGCAAAGCAACGATGGCTGGCAGCGAACTGGCCCGATTTGCACAGCGAATTACTGACTCGGGACCCTAGTACGTGGGCAAGATCATCTTCTGGATCGCCGTTTTTTTCGCGGTGCTCTTCGTCCTGCGGCTTATCAACGTTGCAAAGTCGAAGGCGCGCGAAAAGGCCCGGCAGGAGGCGAAAAAGATTCCTCCCGCCGAGCCGACGGTTCGCTGCATCAAGTGCGGGACGTTCCTGCCGACCTCGGAAGCAACACAAGTGGCGACCGGCTATCGCTGCAACGACCCCGCTTGCGCGAATCGGCGTTGACGAACGGAGCGCATTCGCTCTATGTAGTGCACTCGATGCAACAGCCCTCCCCCGCGATTCCGCCGTTCGAGCCGCCCCCGCTGCCAGCGACGGTCGCGGACTCGAACCGGCGCATTCTGTGGATCGTCGCGCTGTACAGGGCGATCTGCGGCGCGGTGCTGCTCGGGATCGCGTTACTCGCCGACTTGCAGGCGCTCGCCGTGGCGGTCCCGAACACGTTCGTTACCGCGGCCGGACTTTACTTTCTCTTTGGCCTTGGATCGTTCTGGTGGCTGCAACAACAGCAACGCCTGCCGTTACAGCTTCCGACGTTGGCGCTCATTCTGCTGGTCGGCGACGTGTCGCTGCTCGCCATGGTCGTGATGTCCGGCGGGAGCTCGGTGTCGCCGCTGCCGATTCTTCTCTTCCCGCAGCTCGCGGCAGGCGGCTGGCTCCTGCGCACGCAGACCGCATTCTTTCATGCAGCGCTTGCCACCGTCGTGCTGCTCGGGCTCGATCTGTTTCGTGCCTACGAAGGGCGCATCACCTATACGCAGCTTTTGCAAACGGCGCTCGTTTGCATCGGCTACTTCGCGATGGTCGGCATCGCCGTTGCGCTCGGCCGCTACACCAAAGCCTCCGAAGATCTCGCCGCACAACGCGGCATCGACGTCGCCAATCTCGAGCAGGTCAATCGCCTGATCATCCAGGACATGCAGGACGGCGTCCTCGTCGTCGATCTCAATGGTGTCGTGCGCGGACACAACGCGCAGGTGACGCGATTGCTCGGTGGTTTCGGGCGCATGCGCGGTGGTATGCGCCTCTCCGAATTCAGCTCGGTGCTGCACGACTATTGGCGGCGTTGGCAGGAGGATCTGACCGAGCCGCTGCCGCCGTTCAAAGTCGATGCGACGCAGCGCTTGCTACGCGTGCGGCTGGTGCGCATCGGCTCGGGCCTCAATGGCGGCACGCTCATCTATCTCGAAGATCTCGGTCGCGCGCAAAGCGAAGCGCAGCAAATGAAGCTCGCCGCGATGGGACGTCTCACCGCGTCGATCGCGCACGAAGTGCGCAATCCCTTGTCGGCAATCAACCAGGCGGCCCAGCTACTCGAGGAAGACGGCGTTGTCGCGCCCGAGGGCTCGCGCCTCCTGAACATGATTCGCAACAACGCGCGACGCATCGACCGCATCGTCGGCGAGGTATTGCAGCTCAACCGGCGCGATCGCCAGCAACCCGACAGCGTGACCATTCTGGAGTTCATGCGCTCGCTGGTCGACGAGATCCAGCAGGCCGAAAACATTCCGCCGAGCGCGGTGGTCGTCAACATTCCCGACGACCTCGACATCATTTTCGATCGCGGGCACCTCAATCAAATCCTGTGGAACCTCGTGCGTAACGCATGGCAGCACTGCCAGAAAAAGGAAGGCAGCATTCGCATCGTCGCACGCGCAGGCTACATGGGCGATGCGGTGATTTGCGAGCTCGCCGACGACGGGCCCGGCATTCCGGCCGAGCTTCGCGGGCAGATCTTCGAGCCGTTTTTCACCACACGCCCCGGTGGCACCGGCCTTGGGCTCTACATCGCACGCGAACTTGCCGATTCGAACGGGTCGACGCTGGAGCTCCTGCCGCGCACGCCGGGTGCGCACTTTCGCATCACTTTCAAGCGCGCGGTGCCCGCCGCGCGTCGCGCAACCGCCTGACAACCAAACAAGCGATCCATGACCCGTAAATCCCGCGGCCAACCCAAAGTGCTCGTCATCGACGATGAGCCCGATCTTCTGGAGCTTCTCGAGCTGACGCTGTCGCGCATGGGGCTCGACACGATTCGCGCCGAGTCGGTCGCCGAAGCGATTCGTCTGCTGGATCGCGATGCGTTCGACCTTTGCCTCACCGACATGCGGCTTCCCGATGGCGAGGGCTTGCGCGTGGTCGAGCACATCAATCAGCGCGGACTCGACGTACCCGTTGCGGTCATCACCGCCTATGGAAGTGCGGAGAACGCGGTGGCCGCGCTCAAGGCGGGTGCGTTCGACTACCTCGCGAAGCCGGTTGCGCTGGAGCAGTTGCGTGCGCTGGTGAAGCAGGCGCTCAAAGTGCCCGATCCTGCGAAGCCTGCCGCCAGTTATCAGCTGCTCGGCGAATCGCCCGCGATGGAGCAGGTGCGCGGAATGATCGAGCGCTTGGCCAAGAGCCAGGCGCCGGTGTACATCAACGGCGAATCGGGAAGCGGCAAGGAGTTGGCAGCTCGCATGATTCATCGCGGCGGTCCGCGTGCCGAGCTGCCGTTCATCGCCGTCAACTGCGGCGCGATTCCCGAGAACCTGATGGAAAGCGAGTTCTTCGGTTACAAGAAAGGTGCATTCACGGGTGCCGAAGGCGATCGCGACGGTTTCTTTCAGGCGGCGAACGGTGGAACGCTGTTCCTGGACGAAGTCGCCGATCTGCCGCTCGCGATGCAGGTGAAGCTGTTGCGCGCCATCCAGGAGAAGAAAGTGCGCAAAGTGGGAAGCACTCAGGAAGAACCGGTCGACGTGCGACTCATCAGCGCTACGCACAAGAATCTGAACGGTCTCGTCGAGTCGGGGGAGTTTCGTCAGGACTTGTTCTACCGATTGCACGTCATCGAGCTGTCGATGCCGCCGCTGCGCGAGATGCGCGAGGACATTCCGGTGATTGCCCACGCGATCCTTGGCAAGCTCGCACGCGGTGCGACCGCCCGATTGCACGCGGACGCCACCTCGGCGCTGGAGAAATATCCATTCCCTGGCAACGTGCGTGAGCTCGAAAACATTCTGGAGCGCGGACTCTCGCTGGCCGTCGATCCGCAGCACATCACCGCCGACGATTTACACCTGACTCCGGTCGCCGACGAAGCCGATGCGCCGATTCCGCCCGGCGAGAAGTGGCCGCTGCAGGATTATCTCGATCGCGTCGAGCGCGCAGCGATCAACGAGGCGCTGGAGAAGACGCGCTACAACCGCACCGCGGCGGCGAAGCTGCTCGGAATCACGTTTCGAGCGATGCGCTATCGCATGGAGCGGCTCGGGATCAAGTGACAACTGCAAGCGCGGCAACTCGCCGCATCGACGCCGCCGGATGGCTCGCTGGCGCGCGCCGCAGGCCTTCACCGAATTGCGACGCGCGTCCCGACCCAGACGACATCACGCTGCTGGTCGTGCACGGCATCTCTCTCCCGCCCGGCGAATTCGGCAGCGACGATGTCGTGCGGCTTTTCACCAATCGGCTCGATCACGATGCGCATCCTTTTTTCTCGACATTGCGCGATACCTGTGTCTCATCGCACTTCTACATTCCTCGCGACGGCGCGCTGATTCAGCTCGTTCCGTGCTCGCATCGCGCCTGGCATGCGGGTGTGTCGTCGTGGAACGGTCGTGAGCGCTGCAACGACTTTTCAATCGGCGTGGAGCTCGAAGGAACCGACACGCGACCATACACGGCGCGGCAGTACGCGCGCCTCGCGCGACTCGTTCGCACGTTGCGTGAGCGCTATCCCCTGAAGAACCTCGTGGGCCACAGCGACATAGCGCCTGGACGCAAAACCGACCCCGGACCGTCATTCGATTGGCGTCGTCTGCGCTCGCTCGTTGGAGATTCTCCAAACCGGCGCCAATGAATTCGTTGCTGGCGCTGACGCCCGCCGGGTAGCATTGCCCAGCCTGTGGATTTCACATAGGGCTCGATACCCACTTCGAGGGCGACCACGGCGCCAAGCGACCGGTCACCTCGGCAGAAGAAACCGTTTGACGGTCACCTGGTTGGACACCCCGGGTGCGACCCCGGCAAGCTATAATGGCGGGCTATGCAGCTTCTGGCCGATTACTTCCCGCTCATCCTGTTTTTCATCGCGTTCAAGTGGCAGGGAATCTATTTCGCCACCGCCGTCGCGATCGCGGCATCGGTTGCGCAAATCGCGTATTTCAAATGGCGCGGCCAGGTCTCGCCCGTGCACTGGATGTCGCTTGTGATCATCGCGGGATTCGGCGGCGCGACGCTGATCCTGCAAGACGAGACGTTCATCAAATGGAAGCCAACGGTTCTCTACGCGCTTTTCGGTAGCGTGCTCGCGATCGGCAAGCTCGTTTTCAAGCGCGATCTGATGGCGTTTCTGTTGAAGGGCGTGACGCTACCGGCGGCGGTGTGGAACACGCTGACCTGGTCGTGGGTCGGATTCTTCGCGGCGATGGCGATCGCGAACTGGTATGTCGCGTTCAATTTCAGCACCGACACCTGGGTCGATTTCAAGGTGTGGGGCGGCATCGGTCTCTTTCTCGCGTTCGCGGTTGCGCAAGGGCTGTGGCTTGCGCGGCACATGCCCGAGGAACGCTCGTGAACGTCGAAGCGACGTTGCGCCACCGGCTGGCCCCGCTTTCTCCCGCCCTCATCGACATTCATGACGACAGCGCCGAGCACGCGGGTCACGCCGGCGCGGCCGCCGGCGGCGGGCACTTTTCGTTGGTGATCGTGTCGACGGCGTTCACCGGCCAGAATCGTCTGGCCCGCCACCGCGCCGTGCTCGAGCGCGTCGGTGATCTCATTCCCCACCCGGTCCACGCGCTGGCCATCCAGGCGTATAGCCCAGAGGAATTTCCCTCCCACTCGAAGGACGTGTAGATGAACAAGACCAGACTCGCCGCCGCCGTGCTTGCGGCCCTGCTCCCTGCCACGGCGCTCGCACAGGCCCCCGCGCCTGCCAAACCGGCAACACCGGCCACCCCGCCTGCCGCCGCCACGCCCGCCGGCAGCGCGCCGCTACCTGCCGCGCTGCAGGGCAAGGCGCTCTATCCACAATCGCAATTCGATCTCATGTTGCGCGAGCGCATGGCGCAGGGCCAGCCCGACACGCCGGAGCTTCGTGCTGCAGTTCGTGACGAGCTCAACACGCGCGAGCTTCTCGTGCGCGAAGCGAAAAAGAAGGCCATGGACAAGAACGCCGACGTGAAGACCCAGATGGATCTCGCGTCGCAGACGATTCTCGTGCGCGCCTACGTCAACGAATGGGTGAAGAACAACCCGATCCCCGACGCCGAGCTCAAGAAGGAATACGACACGATCAAAGGGCAGATCGGCGACAAGGAATACAAGGTCGCGCACATCCTCGTCGAGAAGGAAGACGAAGCGAAGCAGATCGTCACCGAGCTGCAAAAAGGCGGCAAGTTCGACGAGATCGCGAAGTCGCGCAGCAAGGATCCGGGAAGCAAGGATAAAGGCGGCGATCTCGATTGGAACGCCCCCGCGAATTTTGTGAAGCCGTTTGGCGACGCGATGACCAAGACCGAGAAAGGCAAGTTCACGCCGGTGCCGGTGCAAACGCAATTCGGCTGGCACGTCATACGCGTCGACGATGTGCGAGATGCGAAGGTACCGCCGTTCGATGAAGTGAAAGGCCAGATTGGGCAGCGGATGCAGGCGCAGTGGCTGGATCGTTATCTCCGCGACCTGCGTCAAAAGAACGGCGTATAGCGATCGATGAAAAACGCGTCCGCTGCCTCAACGCTTGACGGAATGCCGGCGTCGCACGTTTTTCATCGAGAGGGAAGCCAGGCGAGCGGCTCGGAGCGGTCCGTCGCCGCTCGCTGGTAACGACACGTAACAACGAGCGTCATGCGCGCGGCGCGCTTCGGCCGCGCATTGCTACTCGATTTTGGCGCCGCTGGCTTTGATCACTGGCAACCAGCGCTGATTCTCCGCTTTGATGAATGCGGCGAAATCATCGGCACCGCGATCGGTGACCGGCGTCCCCGCATCGGCGAAGCGTTTGACGACCTCCGGCTTCGCCAGCACTTTGCGTAGCTCGGTCGAAAGCTTCGTCACGATGTCCCTCGGCATTCCTGCGGGACCCATCACGCCTTGCCACCCGGCGGTTTCCAATTGCGCAAAGCCGGCCTCGCGCATCGTCGGAACCTCGGGCAGCTGCGGATCGCGCTCGGACGATGTCACCGCGATCGCGCGCAATTTGCCTGCCTTGACATGCGGTGTCAGCACGTTGCCGACGTCGATCAGGATATGCGTCTGGCCCGAAATCAAGTCCGTCACCGCGGGCGCCGATCCCTTGTAGGGAACATGCACCATCGACAAGCCTGCGACTTGATTTAAAAGCTCGCCGTTGAGATGCGTGATCGATGCATTGCCACCCGACGCGAAATTCACCTTGCCCGAGTTTCCCTTCGCCCACGCGACGAATTCCTGCATCGTGCGTGCAGGCAAGGCTGTCGGAACCGCTGCGACGAAATACGTCGAGACGAGCTGGTGCACGGGTGTGAAGTCGCGCACCGGATCGTAGGGCGGCTTCGCCATCATGTTCGGCGCGAGCGCGAACGGGCCGATGTTCGCCAGAATCAATGTGTAGCCATCGGGTGCGGCGCGCGCGACTTCGCTCGCGGCTTGCACGCCTGCGGCACCCGGCCTGTTCTCGACAACGACCTGCTGACCGAGCGCATCGCCCAAATGCTGAGCGATGAGGCGCGCGGTGAAGTCGATTCCACCACCGGGAGGAAATCCGGCAACCAGCCGTATCGGCTTCGACGGATAGGGTTGGGCGATCGCGTGCGGAATGCCGAGCGCGATTGCGGTCAGCGCGAACGTGAGATTGACCAGTTGCTTCAAGGGTGACCTTTGGACCAAAACGATACGGGCGAAGCGAGTATAGCGAGCCGCGCCGGTGCCATTTGCTTGCGGTGCGAAGGAAGCCGCTATACTGGCGGCGCATAGCGACCGAGAACCATCGCACCACACAGAACGGCGTCGGGCACAACGACTAGAAGACGTTGGAGGGAGGAGCATGCGACTCATTCGTCATCCGAAGGACTTCTGGTCCGGAGTCCTGTTCATCGTGTTCGGCGGCGCTGCCTGCATCATCGCGCTCGACTACGCGATGGGAAGCGCGGGTCGCATGGGTCCCGGCTACTTTCCCCGCTCGCTCGGCGTGCTGTTGGCGGCGCTCGGCGCGCTGCTCGTGTTGCGCTCTTTCCGGCTACAGGGCGAAAAGATCTCGTTTCCGACCTTTATGCCGCTTTTGGTCGTGCTGGGGTCGGTCCTCATTTTCGGGTTCGCATTGAATCATCTCGGCCTGGTCCTGTCGGTGATGCTTCTCGTGGTCCTGTCGAGCTTCGCCAGCCATGAATTCTCCTGGAAGGAAGCGCTGATCTCCTCGCTCGCGCTGGCAACTTTCTGCGTGATTGCATTTCGATACGGATTGAAGCTTCAGATTCCCACCTGGCCGCCGTTTCTCGGAGCTTGATCGATGGAACTCATCACCAATCTCGGGATCGGGTTCGGCGTCGCATTGACCCTCCAGAATCTGCTCTACTGCTTCGTTGGCGTAGTTCTAGGCACGCTGATCGGCGTGCTGCCCGGCATCGGCCCGGTGCCCACCATAGCAATGCTCCTGCCGATCACGTACGCGCTGCCGCCGGTGTCGGCGCTGATCATGCTGGCCGGCATCTATTACGGTGCGCAATACGGCGGCTCGACGACCGCGATTCTGGTCAACCTGCCAGGCGAATCCTCGTCCGTGGTGACGTGCATCGACGGCTATCAGATGGCGCGACGAGGCAAGGCGGGCAAAGCGCTCGCGATCTCGGCGATCGGCTCGTTCATCGCCGGCACGTTCGCGACACTCGTCGTTGCCGCATTCGCACCACCGCTCGCTGAGGTCGCGCTGAAATTCGGGCCCGCCGAATACTTCTCGCTGATGGTGCTCGGCCTGATCGCGGCCGTCGTGCTCGCCAGCGGCTCGCTCATCAAGGCGATCGGCATGATCGTGCTCGGACTTCTGCTCGGCATCATCGGCACCGACGTCAACTCGGGCCTGCAACGTTATACGTTCGGCGTGCCTGAGCTCTCCGACGGCATCGGGTTCGTCGTCGTTGCGATGGGCCTGTTCGGCTTCGCTGAAATCATCATCAACCTCGAGCAGCGCGAGCATCGCGAGGTCTTCACCAAATCGGTGACGAACCTGCGACTCACCTGGGAGGAGTTCAAGGCGGTACTGCCTGCGATATTGCGCGGCACGGGCATCGGCTCGGCGCTCGGAATATTGCCCGGCGGGGGCGCAATGCTTTCGGCGTTCGCTGCCTATACCGTCGAGAAGAAGATTGCGAAGGATCCGTCGCAATTCGGCAAGGGCGCGATCCAGGGCGTCGCCGGACCCGAGAGCGCGAATAACGCCGGCGCGCAAACTTCGTTCATTCCCCTCTTGACGCTTGGCATCCCGCCCAATGCCGTGATGGCGTTGATGGTCGGCGCGATGACGATCCACAGCATTCAGCCGGGTCCGCAGGTCATGACCAGCAATCCCCAATTGTTCTGGGGATTGATCGTCAGCATGTGGCTCGGCAACGTGATGCTGGTGATTCTCAACCTTCCGATGATCGGCATCTGGGTCAAGTTGCTGCAAGTGCCTTATCGCTTGCTGTATCCCGCGATCCTCGTGTTCTGCTGCATCGGTGTCTACAGCCTGCAGAACAATGTTTTCGATATCCTGCTGACAGCCCTTTTCGGTATCCTCGGCTGGATCTTCGTAAAGCTTCAATGCGAGCCTGCACCTTTGCTGCTCGGTTTCATTCTGGGCCCACTGATGGAGGAGAACCTGCGGCGAGCGCTGCTCTTGTCGCGCGGCGATCCGACGGTGTTCTTCACGCGTGGCTTGTCGCTGACGCTGCTGAGTGTGGCGGCTATCCTGTTGATCATCGTCGCGTTGCCAATGGTCAAGAAGAAGCGCGAGCAGGCTTTCCACGAAGAAGCGGTGTAAAGCGAAGGGTCGATGCAGATTCGATTCGACGGGGCGCTCCCCTACCCGTCACAGCGACAGCCGCTGTTTGCTCGCAACGTCGTCGCGACATCGCAACCGCTGGCGGCGCAGGCCGGCCTTGCGATGCTCGCGCGCGGCGGCAACGCAATCGATGCTGCGATAGCGACAGCCATCGCGCTGACCGTCGTCGAGCCGACGACCAATGGCATCGGCAGCGATCTGTTTGCGATCGTTTGGGATGGCGAGAAACTCATCGGCCTCAACGCGTCCGGCCGCTCGCCCGCGGCGTGGTCGCACGAACGCTTCGCGTCACGCGATGTCATGCCGACGTACGGCTGGGACGCAGTCACGATTCCAGGTGCGGTAGCCGGCTGGTCCGCGCTATCGCAGCGCTTCGGCGAGCTGCCGTTCGAGGATCTGTTCGAGCCCGCGATTCGTTACGCGCGCGACGGATTTCAGGTTGCCGCAACGATCTCAGCGCTATGGCAGCGTGCTGCCAAGGTCCTACCTCATGACCTGGGGTTTGCCGAGCACTTTCTTCCCGCAGGACGCGCGCCGGAAGCCGGCGAGCTGTTTCGCTGCGCGTCAATGGCGGAAACGCTGATGGCCATCGCGAAGACGCATGGCAACGCGTTCTATCGCGGTCATCTCGCCGCTGCGATGGTCGCGCACGCGGAGGCGAACCAGGGTGCGCACACGCTCGAAGATTTCGCTGCGCACACGGTCGATTGGGTGGCGCCGATCACAATGCGCTATCGCGACCTCGACGTGCACGAGATTCCGCCGAACGGACAGGGAATTGCCGCGCTGATGGCGCTCGCGATGCTCAGGGATTTCGATCTCGCGTCGCTGTCACCCGACTCGGTGGCGAGCCAGCATCTTTGCATCGAAGCGATGAAGCTAGCGTTTGCCGATGCGCACGCATTTGTCACTGATGCAAATGCGATGACGATGTCTCCCCGAGCATTGCTCGACGCCGACTATCTTTCGCAGCGCGCTCGCCTCATCGATGGCAACCGCGCGCAGCAATTCTCCGCCGGTCGGCCGCCGAGCGGTGGCACCGTCTATCTTGCAACGGGGGATGCGCGCGGTCGCATGGTGTCCTTGATTCAATCGAACTACATGGGCTTCGGCGCCGGCGTCGTGGTGCCCGGAACCGGCATCAGCCTGCAGAATCGCGGCCACGGCTTTTCGCTTACGCGCGGTCATCCGAATATCGTCGAAGGCAACAAGCGGCCGTTCCACACCATCATTCCCGGATTCGTCACGCATGAAGGAAAGCCGCTGGCGGCATTCGGCGTGATGGGCGGCGCGATGCAGCCGCAGGGTCATGTGCAAACGATCACGCGTCTCGCTGATCACAGGATGAACGCGCAGGCCGTGCTCGATGCGCCGCGCTGGCGCTCCAACGGCGGACTTGCGCTCGATCTCGAATTGACCGCGGACGCTTCGTTGCACGAGGGACTTGCGGCGCTCGGCCATCGCATCACCGTGCCCGGCGATCGCTTGGGATTCGGCTGCGGTCAGTTCGTCGTCAAGATAGATGACGGCTACATGGCCGGCTCCGATCCGCGACGCGACGGTTATCCGGTCGGGTTCTGACGCTTTTACGTCTCGCGCTTTTTCACGACCGATAGCGGCAAAAGCTCGGGCAAATCGAGTCGCTTGCGATCGGCCTCGACGCGCGTCAGTGGCGCAACGGGTTGCATCGTTGCCAGCGATCGACGCGCGAGGTCGCGATAACTTTGCGTTCCTTCGATCTTCCACGCGAGCTCGGTGTCGTTGAGCTCGCGCAACACTTTCGCGGGAACGCCGGCGGCGATCGTGCGCGGCGGAATCACCATGCCGGCCTTGACGAATGCCATCGCAGCGACGATCGCGGAGTCGCCGACGACTGCGTTGTCGTTGATAACCGCGTTCATTCCGACAAGCGCGTTGCGCTCGATGCGACATCCGTGCAGTACCGCGCCGTGACCGATGTGTCCTTCTTCCTCGACGATCGTGCCGGTGCCGGGAAAGCCGTGCATGACGCAGCTATCCTGCAGATTCGCATTGGCGTGCACTTCGATATGGCCGAAGTCGCCGCGCAAGCTCGCGCAGGGTCCGATGTAGCACCCGGGCCCGACGACGACGTCGCCGATCAACACCGCGGAAGGATGCACGTACGCCGTCGGATCGACGACCGGCGTGACGCCGTCGATCGAATATACAGTCAAGCGCGGAGCGCTCATCGAGTGCCTCCCAGCGATGCGAAGCGATGAATGCGATCAAGGTAACACTTTGGCAGCACAGGCTGCGCGATTGCGGGACAATGACCGTGAAATTCACCGCGTTGTGAAGGAGGCCCCGTTGAAAGCACTATGTGGTGCATTGCTCGCACTAGTGGTCGTTGCATCGGCGCACGCGCAGACCTATCCGACGCGTCCGGTGCGACTCATCGTAGGCATCGCGCCGGGAGGTGCCCCAGACATCGTTGCGCGCGTGCTCGCCGAGCGAATTTCGCGCGATCTCGGAGCGCCGATCGTCGTCGAGAATCATGCCGGCAGCAACGGCAATATTGCCGCGGACATCGTCGCCAAGGCCGCACCCGACGGACATACGCTGCTTCTGGGGCAGGACGCTATCATCGCGATCAATCCGCATCTGTACCGGATGCCGTTCGATTCGCTGAAGGATCTGATTCCTATCGCGACGGTTGCGAAAAACCAGTTCGTGCTCGCGATCAATCCGACGCTGCCTGCGAAGACATTTGCCGAGTTCATCGACTACGCGCGCAAGTCGAAGCCGTCGCTCGCTTACGCATCGGGCGGCAACGGAAGCCAGCATCATCTGTCGATGGAGCTTTTGAAGCAGCGCGCGGGTATCGACCTTTTGCATGTCCCGTTCAAAAGCGGCGCACCGGCAACGACGGCTACCGTCGCGGGCGATACCGCTGCGATGTTTGCCGGCACGTCGGTGGCGCCGCAGATTCGGGCCGGGAAATTGAGGGCCATCGCGACGACCGGTCCGAAGCGATCGCCGGAGTTCCCCGACCTGCCGACGATCGGCGAGTTCTATCCGGGCTACGAGATCGAGATCTGGCTCGGTATCTTTGCGCCCGTCGGAACGCCCGCGAGTGCCGTGCAGCGGCTGCGAAGCGAGATCGCCAAAGCGCTTTCCGATGAGCAAGTCGCCGCGAAGTTCAGAAGTTCCGGCGGACTCGAACCGCTGGTGACGAGTCCGGACGAATTCGTTGCGCTGATTCGCCGCGATCACGACAAGTACGGCAAGGTCGTCAAGGACGTCGGCGTGAAAGTCGATTGAATCGTGTCGAACCTGACACTGTCACTTGCGATAGGCGAATACGATCACGTCCGTGACCTGCTGGATGAAAGTGTGCGCATTGCAGGTGTCGATCTCACCGTGCTGCGCCTGCCCATCGAGGAAATTTTCTATCGCTCGACGTTCCATCGCGAATTCGACGTTTGCGAGATGTCGTTCGCGAAAATAGTCGCGCTCGCGTCGCAGGGAGATTCGCCGTTCGTGCCGCTGCCAGTGTTTCCGTCACGCGTTTTCCGGCACTCGTCGATCTACGTGCGCACCGATGGCGGGCTCGACGACCCACGTCAGCTGTTGGGAAAGCGCGTTGGCGTGCCCGAATGGGCACAGACCGCCGCCGTCTACACGCGAGGAATGCTCGCGCACGACTATGCAGTCGATCTTGGATCGATTCGCTGGTTCCAGGCGGGCGTCAACGCGCCCGGTCGTCGCGAGAAGGTCGCCCTGAAGCTTCCGAAAGGCGTCGAGCTCACCGTCGTCCCCGACCAATCGCTTTCGCAGATGCTCGTCGACAACCAGCTCGACGCCGTCCTCTCGGCGCGACCGCCGGCGCCGTTTCTCGCCGGCGATTCGCGTATCCGCAGGCTATTCGCCGACGCTCGATCCGTCGAACAGGAGTACGCGCGCCGCACCGGCATCTTTCCGATCATGCACGTCGTGGCGCTGCGTCGCGATCATTACGAGCGTGCGCACTGGCTGGCGATGAATCTGGTCACCGCATTCGAAGAAGCCAAGCGAAGGAGCCTCGCTCGCCTCGATGATCGCACCGCGTCGTTCTATCCGATACCCTGGGTCGGTGATTCGCTGCATGCGATGCGCGCGCTGTTCGGTGACGATCCTTGGCCATACGGCATCGAGGCCAATCGCGTGACGCTCGACGCGTTCTTGCGTTACGCATTCGAGCAAGGGGTCGCGCACCGGCGGTTGACGATCGAAGCGTTGTTTCCCGCGGAAGTCGCATCGCGCTACGTCGTGTGACGCCTCTTCAGCGAAGAAACACCCGAGCGTTGCGAAACATCCGCATCCACGGCGAATCTTCGCCCCACCCCTCGGGATGCCACGACATCTGCACGCTGCGAAACACGCGCTCCGGATGCGGCATCAGGATCGTAAAGCGACCATCGGGAGTCGTAAGTCCGGTAATGCCTTCCGGCGAGCCGTTGACGTTGAACGGATATCGCTCGGTCGCATTGCCTCGCGCGTCACAAAAGCGCATCGCAACATACGGTCGCGCCGCAGCGAGCTGTGCCGCGTCGCGAAACTCGGCAAAACCTTCGCCGTGCGCAGTCGCGATGGGAATTTGGCTTCCTGCCATTCCGGCGAAAAACAGGCTCGGCGAACGCGTCACTTCGACCAGTGCAAGTCGCGACTCGAACTGCTCCGATCGATTGCGCACGAAATGCGGCCAATGCGAGCTGCCGGGAATCAGCTCGGACAGATTGCTCATCATCTGGCAGCCATTGCACACGCCGAGCGCAAACGTTCCGGGTCGCGCGAAAAACGCAGCGAACTGATCGCGCGTTCGGGGATTGAACAGAATCGATTTGGCCCAGCCTTCACCGGCGCCCAGCACGTCGCCGTAGGAGAATCCACCGCACGCAACGAAGCCCTGAAACGCCTCCAGCGAATGACGGCCGGCGAGAAGATCGCTCATGTGCACGTCGTACGCGGCGAAGCCCGCGCGCTCGAACGCGGCCGCCATCTCGACATGCCCGTTCACACCCTGCTCTCGAAGCACGGCGACTTTCGGCCGCACTTTCGTCGCAACGAAAGGAGCGGCGATGTCCTCAGAGGGCTCGAAGGACAGTTGCACTGACAGCGGCGGCTCGTGAGCATCGAACAGCCGCTCGTATTCCTGATCGACCGAGGGTGGATGGTCGCGCAATCGCTGCATCGCGTGCGACGTCGCAGACCACGCGCGATGGAGCTCAACGCGCGATTCGTCGAACAGCAGCCCTTCGATCGTGCGGATGCGGACGCGCTCGCCGTCGACGGGTTCACCGACGACACAGGCGACCAACCCACTGCTGCGCGCTCGATCGAGCAACGCTTGAACGTCGTCCACGCGCACCTGCACGACGGCGCCGATCTCTTCGGCAAACAAGGCGGGAAGTGCAGGAGCGTCGATCGCGTCGATCGCGATCTCGAGCCCGCAACGCGATGCGAACGCCATCTCGACCAGCGCAGCAAACAACCCACCATCTGCGATGTCGTGATACGCGAGGAGCCATTCTCGCGCGGCGTGGATGACGTCGAACAACGCAATGATCGCGTCCGGCTCGATATCGGGCGCATCGTCGCCGAGCTCTCCAAAAGTCTGCGCGACCACCGAAGCCCCCATCCGTCGTTCGCCGCGCGACGCATCGATCAGGACGAGTGCGGTGTCACCGGCATCGCGTACGAGCAACGGCGTCAGCGCGCGTCTCGCATCGGCGATCGGCGCGAACGCGGAAACGATCAACGATACGGGTGCGGTGACCGACTCTTCGCGGTTGCCTTCACGCCAACTCGTGCTCATCGACATCGAATCCTTGCCCACGGGAATCGAAATTCCCAGCGCCACGCAAAAATCGCGCACTGCGCGGACCGTGTCGTAGAGCGCCGCATCCTCGCCAGGATGACCGGCGCTCGCCATCCAGTTCGCCGACAGCTTGATGTCGGAAAGTCTCGCGACGGGCGCCGAAATCACATTGGTGATCGCTTCGGCAATTGCGATGCGGCCGGACGCGGGCGCATCGATCAGTGCAAGCGGCGTGCGCTCGCCCATCGCAAACGCCTCGCCACGATATCCCTCGTAATCGACAAGCGTGACCGCGGCATCGGCCACAGGAACCTGCCACGGCCCCACCATTGGATCACGCGCGCAAAGACCTCCCACTGTGCGATCACCGATGGTGATCAGGAACGTCTTGTCGGCGACTGCAGGAACCTGCAACACACGGTATGCCGCGTCGCGAAGGTCGACGTGATGCCAGTCCCACGACGAGTGCTCGCGCGCGACGTGTCGCACGTTGCGCAACATTTGCGGCGGCTTGCCGAGAATCACATCGATCGGAATGTCGACCGGCCGATCTAAAAAGCGCGCGTCCGTGACAACGAGCTTGCCTTCGCTCGTCGCGGCTCCGACCACGGCGAACGGGCAGCGCTCGCGCTCGCATATCGCACGAAAGCGCGCGAGAGCCTCGGGTCGGAGCGCGAGCACATAGCGCTCCTGCGCTTCGTTGCACCAGATTTCGCGCGGTGACATTCCCGACTCTTCCGACGGAATGGCGCGCAGCTCGAAGCGTCCGCCGGCGCCCCCGCCGTGCACGAGCTCAGGCAATGCGTTCGACAGGCCGCCTGCGCCGACGTCGTGGATCGACACGATCGGATTGCCTTCGACTTGCTGCCAGCATCGATCGATCACTTCCTGCGCGCGCCGCTGCATTTCTGCGTTGGCGCGCTGCACCGAGCCGAAATCGAGCTCGGCCGTGTTCGTTCCCGTCGACATCGACGACGCGGCGCCGCCGCCGATGCCGATCAACATGCCAGGGCCGCCAATCTGAACCAGAAGCGTGCCTTCAGCGAGCGCGCTCTTGCGCACATGGTCGGCGCGGATGTTGCCAACACCTCCAGCGATCATGATCGGCTTGTGATAGCCGCGCCATTCACCGTCGATGTGCTGCTCGAACGTGCGGAAATAGCCGCCAAGATTCGGTCGGCCGAATTCGTTGTTGAACGACGCGGCGCCGATCGGGCCGTCGAGCATGATCGACAGCGCGGATGCGATTCGCTCGGGCTTGCCGGGCGAGCGTTCCCATCCGCGCGTCGATGCAGGGATGCGAAGATGCGAGACGGTGAATCCGGTCATCCCGGCTTTGGGCTTCGCGCCGATTCCGGTGGCGCCTTCATCGCGAATCTCACCGCCCGCACCGGTCGCGGCGCCCGGATGCGGTGCGATTGCCGTCGGATGGTTGTGCGTCTCCACTTTCATCAGCGTGTGCGTCGTCTCGGCGCGCACGCCATAGCGACCGTCTGCTCCGGCATAGAAGCGTTGCGCGACGCCGTTCTCGATCACCGCGGCGTTGTCGGAGTACGCGACCAGCGTGCCATGCGGATGTGCAGCGTGCGTCTCGCGAATCATCGCAAAGAGACTCTTCGGTTGCGGCACGCCGTCGACCGTCCACTGCGCGTTGAAAATTTTGTGACGGCAGTGCTCGGAATTCGCCTGCGCGAACATCATGAGCTCGACGTCGGTCGGGTCGCGCTCGAGATGCCGGAAGCTCGCTTCCAGATAATCGATTTCGTCACTGGCGAGCGCCAAACCGAGCTCGCCATTCGCGCGTTCGAGCGCTGCGCGTCCCCTTGCGAGCAGTGGCACGCTCTTAAGAGGCTTGGGATCGACGTGCGTGAACAATGCCGTCGTGTCATTCATGTCATCGAGAACGGACTCGACCATGCGGTCGTGGATCAGCGGCAAGAGCGCTTGTCGTGCACGATCACCGAATGCAGCGCCGTCATGCGTTGCAATTCGATAGGCAAGACCGCGCTCGATGCGATTGACCTTGGCGAGCCCGCAGTTGTGCGCAATGTCGGTTGCCTTCGACGACCATGGCGAGATCGTTCCGGGTCGCGGCACCACCAGCAACATTCCGCCCGTTGCGTCGTCCGAGTCGTCTCGCGGCCCGTAGATCAGCAGGCGCTCGAGCGTTGCGCGCTCGTTCCGATCGAGCGCTCGCGTCAGCTCGACGAAGTGCCACCAGCGTGTCGTGATCATCGCGATGCCGTGATCGGGCAGCGCCGTGTCCAGCGCTTCGCGGAGCTTGGCAAGGCGAAACGGCGATAGCGCCGGACGGCCGCGCAGCGAAACGATCTCCATTCAGCCTTTTCCGAAAACCTCGTTCAGCTGCTGGGTCACTCGAACGAAAGTCGTGCGCTTGGAGAGCTCACGCAAGCGCCGTGCGCCGACATAGGTGCAGGCCGAGCGCACGCCGCCAAGAATCTCCGATGCCGTTGCAGCGACACCGCCGCGAAATGGAACCAGCACTTCCTTCCCTTCTGCCGCACGATATTCGGCGACGCCGCCGGCATGCTTTTCCATCGCTGCCTTGCTGCTCATTCCGTAGAAGCGCCGGTACTCGACGCCGTCGCGCACGACGGGCTCACCACCGGATTCCGCGTGTCCCGCGAGCATTCCGCCGAGCATCACGAAGTCCGCACCGCCGCCGAACGCCTTCGCAATGTCGCCAGGCGTTGTGCAGCCGCCGTCAGCGCAGATATGTCCTTCGAGACCGTGTGCCGCATCAGCGCATTCGATGATCGCCGACAACTGCGGATAGCCCACGCCGGTCATCTTGCGTGTCGTGCACACGGAGCCGGGGCCGATGCCGACCTTCACGATGTCGGCGCCGGAGAGAATCAGCTCCTCCGTCATTTCGCCGGTGCACACGTTGCCTGCCATGATGACCAGATGTGGGTACTGCTCGCGAATGCGCGCAACGAAGCGCACGAAGCCTTCGGTGTAGCCATTCGCAACATCGATGCACACATAGCGGATCGCCGACTGCTCGCCTTGCCCGACGTCGCTCATCACGCGACGGAACTTGTCTTCATCGGCTTTCGCAATTCCCATCGAATAGAATGCCGCCGACTTGCGCGCGAGCGAGCGAAAGAACTCGACGTACTGTTCGACAGGATAGTATTTGTGCAACGCGACCGATAACTCGAACGGGTCGAGTGCGCGGGCCATCTCGAACGTCCCGATCGTGTCCATGTTCGCCGCGACGATCGGCACGCCGTGATATTCGACGCCGGCATGACGAAAGCGGAACTCGCGCGAAATATCGACGTTGCTGCGCGTCGACAGCGTGCTTCGCTTGGGGCGAATCAGCACGTCCTTGAAGTCGAGCTTGACCTCGGTCTCGATTCGCATGCAATCCTCGGGAACAAAAAACGCCGGGCCCCGAAAAAGGGTCCGGCGTTGATCGATTATACGCGCGTGTCGACCTTTCGTTATGATGCAGGATCGGACTTTTGACAGGACGACGATGTCATCGCTCGCGCACCTCATTGATCGCAATCGTTCGTGGGCCGCTGGCATGGAGGCGCGCAAGCCCGGCTTTTTCCGCGCGCTTGCGGCACAACAGTCACCGCGCTATCTCTGGATCGGCTGCGCGGACAGCCGCGTGCCCGCGAACGAAATCGTCGACCTTGCGCCGGGCGAGTTGTTCGTCCACCGCAACGTTGCCAACGTCGTCGTGCACACCGACTTCAATTGCCTGTCGGTGCTGCAGTACGCCGTCGACGTGCTGCGGGTCGAGCACGTGATCGTCGTCGGTCATTACGGATGCGGCGGCATTCGCGCAGCGCTCGAGGACTCGGCGCACGGGCTGATCGACAACTGGCTGAGGCATGTGCAGGATGTCGCGGCAAAGCATCAGGCTTTGCTCGATCGCATGCCATCGATTGCGCATCGCGTCGATCGTTTGTGCGAGCTCAACGTCATCGAGCAAGTCGTGCACCTCGTACGCACGACGATCATGCAGGACGCCTGGCGGCGAGGCCAGTCGGTGACGGTGCATGGACTCGTATACGGCCTGGCCGACGGATTGCTGAACGATCTCGCGGTCGATACCGAATCGGTCGAGGGCCTCGCGGCGAGCTATTCACGGGCGATTGGCCGGCTTGATTCGATCGCGCGCTAGGCCATCGGCGCGTGGAAATTACCGACCTGACCGCCTGCGAGCTGTCCGACGCGATACGGTCTCGCCGCGTGTCGTGTCGAGAAGTGATGCACGCCACGCTCGCGCGGATCGATGCCGTCAATCCGCGCCACAACGCGATCGTGAGCCTGCGGGATGGCGATGCGCTCCTTCGCGAGGCCGACGAGCGCGACGCTCAATTGCATCGCGGTGCAGCGACCATCGGATGGCTGCACGGCATCCCGCAAGCGATCAAGGACATTGCGCATACTGCGGGGTTGCGCACCACGCTCGGCTCACCGCTTTTGCGCGACTTCGTGCCGACGCAGGATGGTCTGATGGTGCAGCGAATGAAAGCAGCCGGCTGCATCGTGATAGGCAAGACCAATACGCCGGAGTTCGGTCTTGGCTCGCACACATTCAACGAAGTGTTCGGTGTCACGCGCAACGCTTACGATCCGTCGCGCTCTGCGGGCGGCAGTAGCGGCGGTGCCGCTGTCTCGCTGGCCACGCGCATGCTTTGTGTCGCCGATGGCAGCGACACGATGGGAAGCCTGCGCAATCCTGCTGCTTGGAATAACGTGTTCGGCTTTCGTCCAAGTCGCGGACGCATTCCGACCTGGCCCGCGCAGGACCAATGGGTGTCGCAACTCGGCACCGAAGGTCCGATGGCGCGTACGGTGCGCGATGTTGCGGCGTTACTCGATGTGCAGGCGGGTTACGACGCGCGCGCGCCACTGTCACTCGAGACGCGCGAGTGCTTCGCAGCGTCGCTGGAACCGTTCGACGCCAATGGCGTGCGTGTCGGTTGGCTCGTTGATTTGTCGGGTTACCTTGCGATGGAAGACGGAATACTCGCGAGGTGCGAGCAAGGCTTGCGACGTTTGCAATCGTGCGGATGCAAAGTCGAGCCGATGCGACCGAGCTTCGCGCCCGACGAGGTCTGGGGTGCGTGGCTCGTGTGGCGTCGCTTCATCGTCGGGGCGCGAATTGCTCCTTATCTTACGAACCCGGGCAACCGTGCGCTGATCAAGCCGGAAGCTTTGTGGGAATACGATCAGGCCGCGCAGACGAGTGCCGCGGATGTCTCGGAGGCAAGCAACCGGCGCACGACTTTCTACAACCAGATGCTCGCGATGTTCGAGCGCTGCGACGTGCTCGCGCTACCGACGACGCAGGTGTGGCCGTTCGACGCGTCGTTGCGCTGGCCCTCATCGATCGCCGGCCGCACGATGGACACTTATCACCGCTGGATGGAAGTGGTGATCTATGCGACGTTCGCGGGCCTTCCGTGCATCAGCGTTCCGGTGGGATTCAATGACGATGGTCTGCCTACCGGCATGCAGCTCATCGGACGTCCGCGCAACGACCTTTTCGTGCTGCAGGTTGCGCATGCGTACGAGCAAGCGGCGGAGGATGTGCTCCAACAGCGACCGCCTGAGTAAATCCCCGCATGCTTCAGTTGCATTTGATCCAACGGGCAACGTCAGATCAACTTCGCCACCGGTCCAGATCGGCCAGAAGCGAGCGAATCGAGGCTGCCGGGACAGTAGGAGTGCCGCTGACCTCAATGGACGTGACGATGATGGGCCTCTGGATAATGGGCGTGAGCGTGACCTAGCGGCTCATGTGCGTGCGGGTGCACATGCGGCTCGGCACCATCCCATTCCGGACCGTGGTCGTGCTGGTGGTGTTCGTCATGCGAGTGCGCGTGCGTATGTTCTAGCAGATCGTGAACATGCATGTGACTGTGTTGCTCGGTGAGGTGTAGCCAGACGCCGAGCGCCATCAGTCCGCCGGCAGCCACGAGCGGAAACGTGACGGCATCCCCATTCAACACGATTGCGACCAGGGCGCCGAAAAACGGCGCAACTGAAAAGTACGCGCCTGCCCTGGCAGTTCCCAACTCGCGTAGAGCCAGGACGAACAGTGCCAGGCTCACGCCATAACCGAGAAAGCCAACACCACCGGCAAACGCGATTGCTGTGAGGGGAGGAAGCGTCAGCCCCATCGCCATGGCCCAGGCTGTGTTGATCGTGCCCGCAACGACGCCCTTTAAACTTGCCAGAAGGACGGCGTCGCTGGTCGAGACCTTCCGGGTCAAATTATTGTCGACAGCCCAAAAAAGGCAGGCCGCCGCGATCAGCATCGCGCCGGTTACCCCTCCTGACTCAACCGGCGACCAGGCGAGAACCACGCCCCCCGCCACAATCGCCAGCATTCCGAGCGCGATTCGCCTATCGAAGTTCTCGCGAAAGAGGAACCACGCCAGCAGCGCCGTTAGCACCGCTTCCAGATTGAGCAGCAGCGAGGCAGAAGAAGCCGGCGTGGTTCTCAGTCCATACATCAACGCGACGGGGCCTAGAACCCCTCCTAGCAAGATTGCCCCGATCA
>DATLOI010000114.1:0-15011 GCA_035536295.1 Casimicrobiaceae bacterium | reverse complement strand
TGTTCGCGCCGGCCGGCACGCCGAAAGACATCGTCGATAAGTTGAACGCCGCAGTGCGACGCGCGCTCGACAAGCCCGAAGTGAAGGAGCGCATCGCCGGCTTCGCCTCGGAAGTTGCTTCGGGGACGCCCGACGAGCTCGGAACGTTCGTGAGAGAGCAGCTCGATAGCTGGGGGCGAAGCATCAAGGAAGCCGGAATTCAACCCGAGTGACTTTCATCGCGAGTCCAATCATGCAACCCAATGCGCAAGCGATTCTGAAGTCAATGCTGTTCGTCCCCGGCGACAGCGAAAAAAAACTCGCGAAAGGCCAGACCACCGCAGCAGCAGCGCTGGTGCTGGATCTCGAGGACTCGGTGTCGA
The DNA here is from genome assembly GCA_035536295.1 of Casimicrobiaceae bacterium. GTDB lineage: Bacteria > Pseudomonadota > Gammaproteobacteria > Burkholderiales > Casimicrobiaceae > VBCG01. The sequence continues at coordinate 14,649 of DATLOI010000114.1, read as the reverse complement.
TCGATCGTATCGGCGTCGCACGCGGAATGGTGAAGGAATATCTTGCGAGTCACGCCAATCGCTCCAAACAGCAACTATGGGTTCGCATCAATCCGCTGGCAACGGCATTGGCGTTGCCTGATCTTGTTGGCATCGTCGCCGGCGTCCCCGATGGAATCCTATTACCCAAGATCGAATCGGCACACGACATTGCGCTTCTCGATCACTATCTGACGGCGCTCGAACAACGCGAAGGCATAGCGGCCGGCTCGATTGGCATCATTCCCGTCGCGACCGAGACGCCACAGGCGATGTTCTCGGTCGGCACGTATCGCGATGTATCCCCGCGGCTGGTCGGACTCACGTGGGGCGCGGAGGACTTGTCAACCGCTGTGGGCGCCAGTAGCAATCGCCTCGAAAACGGCGAGTACGAGTTCACCTATCAGCTCGCGCGCGCGATGTGTCTCCTTGGCGCCAATGCCGCCGGGGTCCAGGCGATCGACACGATCAACGCCGACTTTCGCGATTCCGCGCTACTCGAGCGCGAAGTGAAAGCGTCGCGACGCGCGGGATTCACCGGCAAGCTCGCGATTCATCCCGATCAGATCGAGGTCATCAATACCGGTTATTCGCCTGATGAAGCCGAGTTGAAACACGCCACGGCAATCGTCGCGGCGTTCGAGCGCGCGGGTGGCGCGGGTGCGGTGCAGCTCGAAGGGAAGATGATCGACAAGCCGCATCTGACGCAGGCACTGCGGGTGATTGCGATGGCGCGGGGCGATGCTTAACGGTTCGGAGGATGATCATGGCTGACACCATCAGGAGGACCATTTCTCTCCCCGTCGACTTGGCAAGAGAAACCGAAGCGATGGCGCGCGCTCAAGGCAAAACGTTCAGCGAAGTTGTGCGAGATGCGTTGCGATCGGCGCGCATCGAACGTCGGCGGCGCGAGTTCGTCGAGATTCAACGCTATTGGAGCCGCAAAGCGCGGGAACGCGGGATTCTTACCGAAGCAGATTTCGAACGTATGCGCGACGAATGAGGCAATGAAAAGCCCCCGTGAGTCTGTCCGTTAAAGGATTTTCGATGCCAGGACTCTACTTCGAGGAGCTCACCGTAGGTCGCGTGTTGAAACACGCACTTCGGCGCACTGTCACCGAAGCCGACAACGTCTTCTTCAGCGCATTGACGATGAATCCGGCCGCGCTGCACCTCGACGAGCAATACTGCAAGGAACACACGGAATTTGGCACGCGCATCGTCAACAGCGCGTTCACGCTCGGTCTTGTCGTCGGCATTTCGGTGGGTGATACGACGCTGGGAACGACGGTGGCGAACCTCGGCTGGGACGAGGTGCGCTTTCCGAGGCCCGTTTTTCACGGCGACACGATTCGCGTCGAGACAACGGTCGTCGAAGCGCGCGAGAGCCGCTCGCGCCCCGACAACGGCATCATCGTATTCGAGCATCGCGGCTACAACCAGCGCGACGAGCTGGTGATGAGCTGCAAACGCTCGGCGTTGATGCTGAAGCGTCCGCGCACAGAGACAGGCGCGTGATCCCGTGGCACCGCTTCCGCCCACGAATCGCCAGGTCGTCCTGAAGTCACGTCCGGTCGGCATTCCGCAAGCCGAGCACTTCGCACTGACGCAAACGCCACTTCGCGAATTGCGCGACGGCGAGCTGTTGGTGCGCAACGAGTTTCTCTCGGTCGATCCGGCAATGCGCGGCTGGGTCAATGCAGCGGCGAACTACGCGGAGCCTGTTGCCATCGGCGAAGTCATGCGCTCGTTCTCCGCCGGGACCGTCATCGCCTCTCATCATCCGAGCTACGCGGTCGGTGATCGAGTGATGGGAATGCTCGGATGGCAGCAGCATGCGATCGGCAATGGCAGCGCGATCCGGCGTAAAGTCGTCGAAACCGATCTGCCACTGTCGCTCTCGCTGGGCGTTCTTGGTCTCAATGGCGTCACCGCGTATTTCGCATTGACCGAAGTGGGCGAGCCGCGTCCCGGGGACACCGTCGTCGTGTCCACTGCAGCGGGTGCGGTGGGCTCGGCGGTTGGTCAGATCGCGAAGATCGCGGGATGTCGTACGGTGGGCATCGCCGGTGGTTCCACCAAGACGCGCATGTGTCTCGCTGAATTCGGCTACGACGCCGCCATCGATTACAAGTCAGCGACGTTCGCGGAAAATCTCGCGCGCGCGTGTCCCGACGGAGTCGACGTCTATTTCGACAACACGTCGGGTCCGGTTTCCGACGCCGTGCTGCCGCATCTCGCCAAGCATGCGCGCGTCGTCATCTGTGGAACCGCATCGGTCGCCAGCTGGAATCCCTGGCCGCAAGGCTCGCGCGTCGAACGACATCTCCTGAACAAGTCCGCGCGCATGCAGGGCTTTTTGATCTGGGATTACGAGCATCGCTACGAAGAGGCCGTTGCGCGCCTCGCAGCCTGGGTTCGTAGCGGTCGATTGCGCTATCGCGAAGAGATTCTCGACGGACTCGAGGCGGCGCCCGATGCGATCGCCGGCTTGTATCGTGGCGAAAATCTCGGCAAGCGCATCATTCGGGTGGACCACGCCAGATCCACGTGACCTGAAACATTTCGAACGCGCTGAATGTCAGCGCGCAAAGCAACCGTCACGCGCTGCTGTCACTGCCCGCCCGCGCCCGTGACGCAGCGGCGCTATCCCACACGGCAATGAACATCGCCGCAATCATCGGTCCGATGATGAAGCCGTTGAGACCGAAGATCGCCATGCCGCCGAGTGTGGCAATCAACACGACATAGTCGGGAATCTTGATGTCCTTGCCCACCAGAATCGGACGCAGGATGTTGTCGACAAGGCCGATCACGAGCACGCCGAAAGCGACCAGGATCGCACCCTTGCCCACTGCTCCGGTTGCCAGCAGATACAAAGCCACCGGCAGCCACACGAGCGCGGTGCCCACAGCGGGCAACAGCGAGAGGAATGCCATCAACACGCCCCACAACACGGGTGCGTGGATGCCGAGTATCCAGAAGATCAATCCGCCCAGCGCGCCCTGCACGATTGCCACGATGAAGTTGCCCTTGACCGTGGCGCGAATCACCGTCGAGAACTTGGCGGAAAGATCGCGCTTGAGATCCTCGCGTAGCGGGATCGCGTTCCTGACGCGCATCGCGAGCTCCCTGCCGTCGCGAAGCAGGAAGAACAAAAGGTAGAGCATGATGAAAAAGCTCACGAAAAAGTCCAATGCATCCCCGCCGAAATTCAGCGCGCGTGCGCCGAGGAACTGAATTCCCGTCGAAAGTCCGCTCACCAATCGCTGTCGCACCGTTTCCAGATTCGTAAGGCCAAAGCGATTCAGAAGGTCGGTCGCCCACGTCGGAAGCGCGGCAATCATTTGCTGAACGAATTCGCCAAACGCGAGTTCACCCGACTGGATTCGCGCGTACAGGTCCATTGCCTCCTGCACGAGCAGGTTCGCGACGATGGCCAACGGCAGGATCACCATGACCAGGATGATCACCAGCGTAGCGAGCGCCGCCAGCGTCGGCCTGTTCTTGATCGCCCGCGTCAGCCGCCGATACAGCGGCGTGAAGAGAATGGCGAGCACCGTTCCCCACAGGATCGCGCCGTAGAAAGGCCACAGGATCCAGCCGAACGCCAGCGAAATGGCGACGAGCAGCAGCAGGAACGTACGATCCTGCAGAGCCGCTCGTCGGGTTTGTTGGGGTTGCGGTTCCAAGATTGCGCGCGCGTGCGCTTTCAGGACATTGGATTCGGTGGCACTGCCGGATCGTTCGGCAGTGGAATGAACTCGGCGTTGTCGTTATCCGGCAGCTTCATTCGACCGGCACGCCAGTCTGCTTTCGCCTGTTCGATACGTTCCCTCGATGAGGATACGAAGTTCCATTCGATGAAACGCTCGCCGACGGGCTCGCCGCCGAGCAGCATGACGATCGCAGGAGTTGCCGCGCGAACAAGGATGTCGCTGCGCGGTTCGAACACCGGCATCTGGCCTTCGCTGAACGTGGCTCCGTCGATTTCGATCGACCCCTTGGCGACATAAGCGGCGCGTTCACTGTAGGTATCCGGCAGCGTTACGCGCGCACCGGAGGCAAGGTCGCAATGCACATAGAACAGCGGGGAGTGAATCGCGACGTCGGCTTTCGCGCCAAACGCTTCACCTGCCATGACTCGCACACGTGCGCCGCTTTCATCGCTGTAAGGCAGTTGCTGGATCCCGTAGTGCATGAAAGCGGGCTCCGTTTCTTCGTCCTCGTTGGGGAGCGCCACCCATGCCTGAACTCCATTCATCGTCCCGCCCTCGCGACGCGCGTGCTCGAAACGCTCGGAATGCGTGATTCCGCGACCAGCCGTCATCCAGTTCACTTCGCCGGGCCGGATCGGCTGCTCGGAACCCACACTGTCCCGATGCATGATTTCGCCGTCGAACAGATAGGTGACCGTCGACAGACCGATGTGAGGATGCGGTCTTACATCGACCGATCGCGCAATACCCGGCGCAAAGTCGACGGGCCCCATATGGTCGAAAAAAATGAAGGGCCCCACCATTCTTCGCTTCGCATAGGGCAGCATGCGCCCGACTTCGAAGCCGCCGAGGCTGCGACGACGTTGCTCGATTACAAGCTCGATCATGGCGATCTTTAACGGGCGAGGGTTGGTGCGAACAGTCTACGCGCGCGAGGCTATCTCACGTCGTCGCTATCTAGAGTCGCCGTCGCGGTCCTCGTTCGCGCGTGAGGACACTTTCGCTCTCGGCAGGTGCCACCCCCGGTAAATACTCGCAACGCGTAATCCGAAGCAGAGTAGCGCTCCAGTCACCGTCGTCGCCGCCGAAGGAAGTTCCAGTGAATCACCGATCACGACGACTGCCGCGCCCAAGAGTGCGGCGACCGCGTACAACTCGGCACGAAGGACGTTCGGAATCTGAGTCAGAAGCACGTCGCGCGCGATGCCGCCCCCTATGCCGCTTAGCATGCCGAGCAAAGCAGCCATGGGTGCATCGAGACCGTAGTCCAATGCTTTCTGCGCGCCCGCGACGGCGAACAATGCGAGTCCTGCAGCGTCGAAGAGTTGCACCGGGTATCGAAGCCTGTCGATAAGCGCAAACCAGTAGAACGTCAATGCGCCTGCGACCAGCGAAATGATCAGATAGCGCCAGTCCACCAGTGTCGCCGGAGGAATCGCACCGATCAGAACGTCGCGAATGATTCCGCCGGTGCTCGCCGCGACGAACGACAGCACGAGCACGCCGAAAAGATCAAGCTCGCGCTTGACCGCAGCGGCTGCGCCGCTCAGTGCGAAAACGAATACGCCGAGAAAGTCGAGCCCGGTAACGAGCGTCGACATCGCAGGAACGAGGCTCGAGGTCATGCGCTCTCACACACTACCCTTCGAGATTCACATTGACGTTCTTCGTCTGCGTGAACTCGAGAAGCTCCTCGAAACTCTCCTCGCGTCCGATTCCCGAATGCTTGTAGCCGCCGAACGGTGCGCCGTGGAAATGGACACTCGCGTTGTTGATCCAGACGTAGCCCGCCTCGACACGTCGCGCCGCACGATGCGCGATGCTCAAATCGCGCGTCCAGATCGAGCAGGTGAGCCCATACTCGACTGCATTGACGGCGTCGAACATCGCATCCTCGTCACTCCACTTCATGACCGACAGTATCGGACCGAACACTTCTTCACGCGCAAGTCGCATCGTGGGCTCGACGTCCGCAAACACGGTCGGCTCGACGAAATAGCCGTTCGCCAATGCCGGGTCATCCGGTTGCTTGCCCCCGGTGACAAGACGCGCGCCCTCGTCGAGTCCGGACTTCACAAAGCCCAGCACTTTGTCGAGCTGCGCGCGACTGACCAGACAACCCATCGTCGTCGACCAATCGGTTGGCATGCCCGGCTTGTGAAGCTTTCGAACCGTGTCGACGACACCCTCGACCACGCGATCGTGAATCGACTCGTGAACGAACAATCGACTGGTGGAGCCGCACGACTGACCCGCCCAGGTGAAATTCATGCCCCGCACCGCACCGGCGATCGCCTTGTCGATATCGGCATCGGGATACACGATCAACGCGTTCTTGCCGCCGAGCTCGAGCAGCACCGGCTTCAGCGTGTCAGCCGCAGCGCGCATGATCGCCATTCCGGTCGGTACGCTGCCGATCAACGTCACTTTGCGCACCAGCGGATGCGTCGACAGCGCGTGTCCGCACTCCTTCCCGCCCGCCAGCACATTGAGTACACCCGGCGGAAACACGCCACCGATCAGCTCCGCCATCTTGAGCGCAGACAACGGCGCTTGCTCGGGCGCTTTGACGACGATCGTGTTGCCCGCGGCGAGCGGCGCGCCGAGCTTCACCGCTGCGAACATGAGCGGATGGTTATAGGCGACGATGCGCGCAACGACGCCGAGCGGTTCGCGCAGCGTGTAGTTGAAAAGGCCTAAGCCCATGGGGATCGTCTGGCCTTTGAGCTCGGTGACAAGCCCTGCAAAATACTCGATCCCCTGCGCGGCAATCTTGGCGTCCGCTACCATTTGCGCGACCGGATTGCCCGTGTTCAGGGCATCGAGCATCGCCAATGCTTCGGCATTGTCGCGAAGAATGGCGGCGGCTTTTCTCAAAACGTCGGCGCGTTCGAGCGGAGTGATCCGGCTCCATGGGCCAAAAGCTCTTTGCGCAGCGACGATCGCGGCGTCGGCATCCGCCGCGTCGGCGTGTGCGACGCGCGCGATCGACTGACCCTTGGCGGGATTGATCGTTTCGACGTAGCGCCCCGCGCGCGGCGCGTGCCATTGCCCGCCGTAATACAGATCGAACCGGGCAGGCAGAACGTTGTGTTCGTTGATGCGCCGCGTTCTATCGGGTGATGCCAGATCCATGTTGCCTCCGGCGCTTGCGAACTATCCGTGCGCGCGCGTGATTCCCGCCGCCATGGCCAGGGTGTAGCCGGGCTCGACATGCACGTCGACGACGACCGCCTTGCCGCTCTTGACGCGGCGCACCGCATCGGCGAGGGCGTCCTGCAGCGCATCCGCGCGCGCGACCGGCCCGATGCCGTCAAGGCCCTGTGCCCGCGCGAGCATGCCGAGATCAGGCGCTGGATCATCGATGCGCTGACCGATCCAGCGATTCTCGACGGGACGACCGCGCATTTTCGCGACACGCTCCTGATGCACTTCATCGTTATAGAACGAGCGGTTGTTGCAGACGACGACGAGCAGCGCAACGCCCGCGTTCGCTGCCGTCCACAGCGCGTTGACGCCCATCAGATAGTCGCCATCGCCGAGGATCGACACCGGCACTCTCGACGAGCCTTTCAGCGCGATTGCGCCGCCAACCGTAAGCCCGGGACCTGACCCGATGCCACCGCCTCCATCCGAGCCCACAAAATCGAGTGGATGGCGAAAGTGCCACAACTCGCCAGCCCATCCGAGCGGCAGATGCAAGAGGCACACTTCGTCGCCGCGCAATGCGTGTTGCAGTGCTTGCGCAACCATGGCGATGCTGATGCGTCCACCCTCGGCGATCGATTCCGACGCCTCTGCCGCGTCCTTCTTTGTCGGCTGCATGGGTCGTCCAACATTCGAGCTCATCTCGCGCAGCAAGTCATCGACCGCCGGTTCGGGCTCACAAAAAAGGTAGAGGTCAGTCGGCGGCAATCCCTGGTGATCCATGCTCATGGCGTTGTGCAGGATCTGATCGTTCGAGACTTGTATGACGCGCGATGTAATCTCGTCTGCGCCCCACGCCTGTTTCAAGGTGCCGGCGAGATCGACCCAATCCAGACTCAAGACGACGTCGGCTTCGCGCACGATCTTTGCAGCTTGCGGAACAAGGAATACGCCCGCTGGTGCTGCGTGCAACGGGTGATCGGTCGGGAACGCGGCGCCGACTTTGAGATCGGTCAGCACATTCGCGCTGAGTTTTTCCGCAAGCTCGACGCGTGCGTTCCACGCATCGAGATCGCGCGACATGCGACCCATCAAAATCAGCGGTCGCTTTGCGCTCGACAACCATTCTGCGGCGCGAGCAATGATCTGTGGCGCGGCATGCACCGGCGGTGGCGGTCGATAACGCGAAGCATCGGGACAGCGCGGCATCGCAGCGAGCTTCTCTTCCTGCATCGAAACGTCGAGACAGACATACACCGGGCCTTTCGGCGCGCTCTCCGCAATCTGCCGTGCGCGCAGCAACGACTCGAACGCCGCAGCCACCGACGCCGGTTGATCGTCCCACTTGACGAACGCGCGCACCATCGCCGCTTGATCGCGCGCAGTGTGCAGCCAATCGATCCACGGGCGGCGCTTCGCTGCGTCGACGGGACCCGTCGCGCCGATCAGGATCACCGGCAGGCGATCGCACCAAGCGTTGTAAATGGCCATCGATGCATGCATCAGTCCAACGTTGCTGTGCACGATGCCCAACAGCGGCTTGCCGGTCACCTTCGCATAGCCGTGCGCGATCGATACGACATGCTCCTCGTGCAGGCACACGAGCATTTGCGGATTCTCATTGCCCAGGAAGTTCACGAGACTGTCGTGCAATCCGCGAAAGCTCGAGCCCGGATTCAGCAACACGTACGGAATGTCCATTTCGCGCAAGAGCGCGGCGATGGCATCGCTTCCCCATACGCCGCCGCTCGCGTCCCCGGCGACGGGCACGTCGCGCCGAAGACTCGCATTCGATATTTCGTCGTTCATCAATATCGCCGTCAGTTCGCCTTGACGCCGGTTTCCTTGATGACTTTCTGCCAGCGCGCGAGATCGGTCTTGATCATGCCCGACACTTGCGCGGGCGCAGTGTTCATCGGCTCGATGCCTTGTGCGCTAAGCTGCTCTTTGATGTCGGCCTGCGCTTGCATGCGAGTGACTTCCGCGCTCAGCTTGTCGATGATTTCTTTTGGCGTCCCGCGCGGTGCGAACAGGCCGATCCAGATTTCGCTCTTGTAACCCGCAATGCCGGAGTCGGTCAGCGTCGGCACGTCGGGGAGCGATGCCACGCGCTTGTCACTGGCCATGGCGAGCGCGCGCAACTTGCCGCTCTTGATATGCGGCAGCGCCGAGTTGATCGGGCTGAACAGCACGTCGACCTGCCCGCCGAGAAGATCGGTGAGGGCCGGCACGTTGCCTTTGTACGGGACGTGCACCATCTTCACTCCGGACATCAGCGCGAACAACTCGGCCGACATGTGTTGCGGCCCACCTGCACCCGACGACGCATACGACAACGCGGCCGGCTTGGCCTTGGCCGCCGCAACGAGATCGCTCACCGACTTATACGACGACGACGCGTTGACGACCAGCACGATTGGCACGGCGCCGAGCGTGCCGATCGGCTCGAAATCGTTTTCCGGATCGTATGGACCATTCGGATGCAGATTTGGCGTGACCGTCATCACGTCGTTGGGTGCAACGAGCAACGTGTATCCGTCGGGCGCGGACTTGGCAGCCGCTTCAGCGCCGATCTGTCCGGCCGCGCCCGGCTTGTTCTCGACGATGAACGGCTGCTTCAGCGTTTCCTGCATGTGCTTTGCGACCATGCGCCCGAGCACGTCGTTACTGCCACCCGGCGTGTAAGGAACAATGATACGCACCGGCTTTGATGGATAGGGCTGCGCGTGCGCCGCGTGCATGAATGTCGCGCACAGCAAGATTACGATGAAGCCTATGCGAGTGGCGCCAGGCATTGTCGCGAACATGATTTCTCCTTAGCTCAGGACCGGTCGATGATCCGCCGACGTGTGCAGGCTACTACGATTGGCGCTACGTTGTTTGCGGCTCGCCGCCTTCGCACTTCAGCACGATCGTGAATTGAGTCATTGGCGCGTCCGAATGCACGCGGATCTCACCATCGTGCGCCTGGACGATCTGTTGCACGATGTAAAGACCGAGCCCTGCGCTCCGGCTGGCTGCCTCAGACAACGACGCCGTGCCCTTGAACGGCTCGAACAATCCGGCGCGGACTGTCCTCGGCAATCGGTCCTGCACGGTTCCGATTGCCGATGGTGACCGCAACTTGAGCGAGCACGTGTGGCACAAGAGGCAATAGCGTGCTGCGCAGTGTCGCGCAAGAAGCGCCGCGAGTTGCTCCTTGAATAGGGCGGGAAGCGGATTCTCGATATAGGCTGCGCGGGTCTGCTGCCATAGATTGCGCAGCACGTCCGGCTTGTTTCGCCGCGACAAAAAAAGGCGGGACAAAACCCATTGCGCTCTTCGATCTCGCGAAAGATCGCTTCGAAGATTTTCGCCTGGCGTGTCGGCTTTCGCTATAAGACTCATCGCCGGTTCACAGAAATCGGGGCGAGTCTAGCAGTTGTGCCGAAGAATCGTTCGCGTAGAAGTCCCGTTTATCAGTTTCGGAGGTCAGCTTTTCACTCGACCTTCACGTTCGCCGACTTGACGAGATTCGACCAGAACTTTTCGTCCTCGGCGAGAAACTTCGCGAATCCCTCGGGTGAGGAGGAGATCGATACCTCGGTACCCTCGCGCGCCAGCGTGGCCTTTACCGTTGGCTGCTGCATTGCGCTCACCGTCGCGTCGTAAATCTTCTTCACGATCGCCGGCGGCGTGCCGGCGGGTACGAACATGCCGTACCAGAATTCGAGGTTGTATTCCGGCAAGCCGGCTTCCCTCATGCCTGGGAAATCCGGTACGAGTGGCGAGCGTTCGCGCGTGCTGACGGCGAGCACGCGCAGGCGCCCTCCGCTCGCCATCGGCAACACGGTGGGTGACGTGCCGAACGTGAGTTGCGTGTCGCCCGCCATCACCGCCTGGATTGCGGGCGCGCCGCCCTTGTACGGCACGTGCGTCATCTCGACATGGGTGAGCTGACTGAAGAGCGCAGCGCCGAGATGCGGCGCAGAGCCATTGCCGGACGTCGAGTAATTGAGCTTGCCGGGCGCTTTTTTCGCAGCGGCAATGAGCTCGGCCACCGACTTGATTCCCGTATCGGGGTTGACGGCCAGCACCAACGGCGACGTCGTGATCTTCGTCACCGGAAGGAGGTCTTTCGGCGAATACGGCAAGTTGGGATTGAGCGCCGGATTGACGGAAATGCTGCTCGGACTCGCGATCAAGAGCGTGTAGCCATCCGGCGGTGACTTTGCCACAAGGTCTGCGGCGATGCTCGACCCGGCGCCTGGTCGATTCTCGACGACGACCGTCTGGCCGAGCGCCTTGCCGAGTGCGTCGCTCATCGAGCGCGCCACGAGATCGGCGGCGCCGGCGGGCGCGAAGCCGACCAGCAACCGGATCGGCTTGACTGGATACGACGCGGTCTGCGCGATCGCGATGCTCGCGAACGCGCCCAAGGTCAGCGCGAGAAGAGCTTTGCAAATTCTCATCGTTCGACTTTCATGGTTCGTTCGAAAAATTTCAGGAGGACGATGGCATACGAAGCACGATCTTCCCCACGTGTTCACCTGCTTCCATGCGCGACTTCGCTTCCTTGAGCGAAGTGAATTCCACGACCCGATCGATCTGCGGCCGAATGCGTCCGTCTGTGATGCTTGGCATGATCTCAGCGACGAAACGCGGCAGTGCAGCGGCACGCTGCTCTTTCGAGCGCAGCTTGTTGGAGACTCCGAACAGCGTGAGCCGCTTTGCGTGCTGGGTCTCGAGGTCGAGGTCGGCATGCAGCACGCCATCGACATACCCCACAGTGGCAAGCCTTCCTTCGAATGCCATCGCGCGGATGTTTTCCGCGAACACCGAACCACCCACCGCATTGACGACGAGATCGGCGCCGTGTCCGTTCGTGGCCTGCATCACCGTCGGGGCAAAGTCTGCAGCACGCGTCGCTATCGCGACGTCGAGACCCAGACTCTGCAGAGCCTCGAGCTTCTCTCGCGAGCCCGACGTTCCGATGACCCTGGCGCCCAACGCCTTCCCCATTTGCAGCGATGCGACTCCCACGCCCGATGAAACGCCGTTGATCAGAAGCCACTCGCCCGCGCGCAGGCGTCCCTGCAACACCAGCATGTCGAATGCCACGAGAAACGTCAGCGGAACGCTCGCCGCTTCTTCCCACGAAAGTGAGCGCGGCATCGCGATCGCTTCGGCCGCTTCCATCAAGGCGAACTCGGAAAATGCGCCGCTGCAGCGGCCCATCACGCGCTCGGTCGGCTTGAATGCGATCACCTCGTTACCGATTGCCACAATTTCGCCGGCGCCTTCACCGCCGATCGCCTTCCAGCTCATCAGCTGACCGTGCAAGCCGTGACCTGCCACAAACTCGCCGCGATTGAGCGAGGCGGCTCGCATCCGCACGAGCAATTGCCGCGGGCCGGGTGTCGGAACCTGCGTCTCGCGAAGCTCGAGCACGCTGCCGCGATCCGTCATTTGCATCCACCAGCTCTGCATCGTGCGCATCAGCGGCCTTTGAACACGGGCTTGCGCTTATGCATGAACGCAGTGCGCCCCTCTGCATAGTCTTCGCTGTCGAAGCAGCCGCGGATCAACGAATCGCAAAGGTCTCGATCGATTGCGGGTGATGCCTTCAGCATTTCGCGAGTGATCGCCTTGCCTGCCGCAATGGTGAGTGGTGCGTTCTCGCAGATCATTGTCGTGTACTCGGCGAGCAACGCATCGAGGTCGTCGCGAAGACACACGCGCGATACGAGTCCGAGCGCGTGCGCTTCGCCGGCACCGATGCGGCGAGCGGTGAAAAAAAGATCCTTCGCCGCACCCGGGCCGATCAGGTCAACGAGATTCTTCATTGCGGAATAGCGATAGCCGAGCCCCAATCGCGCAGCGGGGATCGCGAACAGGGAGTCAGTCGAAGCGATGCGAATGTCGCAGCTGATGGCCACGTTCACACCGCCGCCAATGCAGTAACCGCGGATGACTGCAAGCGTCGGCTTCGGAAAATCGTAGATGCTCATCAGCGTGGACTCGGCCATCGCCTCGTAACGCGACACCGCCTCGCTCATGGCGCGCATGTCCTCGAACTGCGAGATGTCGGCGCCGGAAACGAACGCCTTGTCCCCAGCGCCGGAGAATACGACGAGGCGCACGCGGTCATCGCCGCGAGCCGCGTTGAGCAGCGGCGGCACCGCGTCCCACATAGCGACCGACAGTGCATTGTGCCGCGCGGGATTGTTGAAGCGAATGTGCAGCGTCGCAGCCTCCTGCCAGCACAGGACGCGCTCGGTGCTCGATACGTAAACGGAGTCGCCCATCAATAGATTCCCATGGCTTTCATGCGGGCGAGATCGGCACCGTCGAAGCCGAGTTCGCTTAACACCTCTTCGGTGTGTTCGCCGCGAACCGGGGCTGCGCGCACGATTCCGCTGGGCGTGCGCTCGAGCTGCACCGGCTGCCCCACCAGCCGCTGCGGACCCAATCGCTTCGAGACGACGTCCTTCACCATTTGAAGATGTTGCACCTGCGGCTCCGCGAACACTTCGCGCATGTCGTTGATGAGGCCACAGGCAACACCGCCTTCGTTGAATCGCGTCACCCAGTAGCTGCGATCGTGTTCGGCGAGGCGCTCATTGATCATGGTGTTGAGTGACTGGCGATTGCCCGAGCGCGAGGCCTTGTCGCGGAAGCTAGGGTCCTTCACCCACTCCGGCGCCCCGAGAATGTCGCAGAACCGTTCCCAGATTTTCGATCCGAAGACCGCGATGTTGAGATAGCCGTCGCGCGCTTTGTAGACGCCGGTGGGGATGCTCGTCGGATGGTAATTGCCAGCCTGTGTGGCGACTTCGCCATCGATCAAATAACGCGATGTCTGGAAGTCCATCATGTAGACCATCGACTCCACCAACGAGGTATGCAGCCACTGGCCATTGCCGGATGCTTCCCGCTCCAGCAACGCAACGAGAATGCCTTGCGCCGCGAAAATGCCCGCGCACAAATCCGCAATCGGAATGCCCACGCGCACCGGACCGTCGCCAGGCAATCCGGTGACCGACATCAGTCCGCCCATCCCTTGCGCGATCTGATCGAAACCGGGACGTGAGGCGAGCGGACCTGTCTGTCCGAATCCTGAAATGCTCGCGTAAACGAGTCGCGGATGGTCGGCCGCAAGCGTCTCGTAATCGATGCCGAGCCGGAATTTGACGTCCGGACGAAAGTTTTCGACCACGACATCCGCAGTCGCGACCAACCGCCTGAGCGCCGCGATGCCTTCTGCTTGCTTGAGGTTCAGCGTGATCGAGCGTTTGTTGCGATGCGTGTGCTGATAATCGGAGCCGTCCTGGCCACCGAGCGTATCGTCACCGCGCATGTGTTCCGGCATTTGAACCTGAATGACGTCGGCGCCCCAATCGGCGAGCTGTCGACAACAGGTGGGACCCGCGCGTACCTGGGTGAGGTCGATGACGCGGAAGCGCTCTAATGCTCGGGATGCAGCGAGGTGAGGCATGCGAGACGATCGAGGGACTATCGTTGTGAATTCCGGAGTTGGATCGATAGCTCGATCGTAGGGACGACAATCTTATGCCTGACGTCGAACCGCGAGCCGGCCTTGCGAACTTCTCTCGGCGAACGAGTTGTCACGTGCGCCGCGCGCGTGTGAGCGATTGCCGCAAGTCGTCTACTTCCTGCCCGGCTGTTCTCTTCGCAGCGCCTCGATCACCGCGTGCCGGATGTCGCGCAATTCCTCGACGTTGTGAACTTGCGGATTTGCACGCGTAAGAAACCCTAGATTCGT
>DATLOI010000113.1:0-20067 GCA_035536295.1 Casimicrobiaceae bacterium | reverse complement strand
TCGGCCGCTGTGCTCACGAACCCCGAAAAGTCCAAAGTGCTCGGCAAGTTCGCGTTCGCGCGCTGGCCGCAGGGACCGACGGGCAAGCGTTGCACGTCGATCTGGAATTGGGGAATGCCAATCAATGCAGCCCTCGACGATCGCGCCAAGCGTGCAACGTGGCTGTTCATCACCTGGGCGGCCGCTGCCGAGACACAAGCGCGAACGTCCTGGAAATTTGCGGGTCCTGCAAAACGCTCCGGCATCAATCGCACCTCGCTTTGGCGCGCGCCTGAATTCATCACGATGACCAAGGACATCGGCCCGAACTTCGTCGAAGCGGCGCTCACGTCGCTCGAACAGGACACCGACGTCGATTGGCGTCCGCGCGTGCCGCAATGGCCCGCGATCGGTGACACGATGGCAACGGCGATTCAAGCGGCGCTCGTCGGTCAGAAGAAATCGAAAGAAGCGCTCGACGAAGCGCAAACGCGCATCAACGAGATCATGAAGTCGTGATGTTGGGCGTTGCCGGCGCGAGCGCGTTGCCCGCGCCGCGCCGCGTGCGCACGCTGGCGCAATCCGAGCGCCGCTTCGCACTCACTCTGTTTCTTCCCGCGCTTCTCGTGCTGATCGTGACGACGAGCGCGCCGCTCGTCTATCTCGCGTGGGCGAGCCTGATGCGCATCGAGCTCGCGATGCCCTGGCTGTCGGGATTCACCGGCCTTGGCAACTTCGCGAAGATGATCGGTGACCCGCGCTTTTGGAGCTCGCTTGCCCTGACGGCGATTTACACGGGCACGACGGTCGTGCTGCAAGTCGTGATCGGTCTCTCGCTGGCGCTGTTGGTGTTGCGAATTCCGAAAGGCCAGGCGGCGTTGCGCGTCGCCGCAATCTTGCCGATCGTTCTCGCTCCCGTCGTCGTCGGCTTGTTCTGGCGCACGCTCGTGCTCGCGCCTGACGTCGGCCTGGTCGATCTGGTCACGCGCAGCCTCGGCCTGGGCAGCCACAACTGGCTGGGCGACCCCAAGCTCGCGCTGATCTCGGTGATCGCGATTCACACCTGGCAGTGGACGCCGTTCGCGTTTCTCGTAATTCTCGCGAGTCTCTCGTCGCTGCCGCCTGATGTATTCGAAGCGGCGCGCATCGATCGCGCGAATGCGTGGCAGCGCTTCGCGCACATCACGCTGCCGCTGATCCGTCCCGCAATCGTCATCGTCGTGATCCTTAGATTGATGACGGCTTTGTCCGCGTTTGCCGCGATATTCGCTGCAACCGGCGGCGGCCCTGGCACCGCGACGGAAATCCTCAATCTCTATGCATACCGGACATCGTTCACCGAATTCAATCTCGGTTACGGTGCGTCGCTTGCCATGGTGCTGCTCGTGCTGACTTTGGCGATCTCGTTCGCATTGTTCAGGCTGCGACGAGCGCGATGAGAATTCGAACACTGCTGCTCGGCAGCGTTGCAACGTTGCTGCTCGCGGTCTGGGTCGTGCCGGTCGCGTGGGCGCTGTTGACGTCGTTCAAAACCGAGCGCGATGTCCTCGCTTATCCGCCGGTCGTCATCTTCACACCGACGCTTGCGAATTATCGTGAGGTTCTATTCGGCTCGGCGTCGATCCTGCCGAATCTCGCCTCCAGCCTCATCGTCGCGGGGGCTGCGACGATTCTCACGATGCTGTTCGCGATTCCCGCCGCGTACGCGCTTGCGCGGCTGAAGCTTCCGTTCAAGCGCGCGGGCGGCTTCTACGTTCTTGCAACTCAAATGCTTCCGCCGGTTGGCCTCATCATTCCGTATTACCTGGCGCTGCAAAAAATCGGCGGGCTCGACAGCTACAGCGGACTCGTCATCATCTATCTCACGTTCTCGTTGCCGTTCGCGATCTGGCTGATGGTGTCGTATTTCGAGGACGTGCCGCTTGAAATGGAGGAAGCGGCGCTGCTCGATCGTGCAGGACGCGCGCGAGCGCTTTGGTACGTAGTGCTGCCGCAGGTGCGCGGTGGTATCGCGGTGACGACGATCTTCGTGTTCCTGAACGCATGGAACGAGTTTCTGTTCGCCGTCGTGCTCGGAGGAAATCGCGTGCGTCCGGTCACGGTGGCGATGTTCAACTTCATCTCGGTCGAGCAGACGTTGTGGGCGAAGCTCGCTGCCGGGGCGATGCTCGCGATGGCGCCGGTGATCATTCTCGGCCTTCTTGCGCAGCGGCACATCGTCAAAGGACTGACCGTCGGCGCGGTCAAAGGCGGCGGGCGCCGATCATGAGCGGCGCCGTGAAGATGGAGCGCATCGTCAAGCGCCACGGCAGCTTCACGGCGCTGCACGGCATCGACCTTGCGATCGAGCCGGGCGAGTTTTTCGCGCTGCTCGGGCCTTCGGGCTCCGGCAAGACGACGACGCTGCGAATTCTCGCGGGCCTGGAGCCCTCCGACGAAGGTCGCGTGATTCTCGATGACGTCGACGTGACCGCCAAAGAACCCGGCGAGCGCGATGTCGCGATGGTATTTCAAAGTTACGCGCTGTATCCGCACATGACGGTCGAGGAAAACATCGCGTTTCCCTTACGGATGATTGGAACGCCGCGCGACGAGACCTCTCGTGCCGTGCGCGACGCGGCGGCGAAAGTTCATATCGATCACTTGTTGTCGCGGCGTCCAGGGCAGCTCTCGGGTGGACAGCAACAACGTTGCGCGCTCGCCCGCGCGATCGTTCGCAAGCCCCGGCTGTTCCTTCTCGACGAGCCGCTTTCCAACCTCGACGCGAAGCTCCGTCTGGAAACGCGCGTCGAACTGAGAAAGCTTCAGCGCTCGCTCGGCGTCACCGCTGTGTACGTGACGCACGATCAGGAGGAAGCGATGACCATCGCCGATCGCCTCGCTGTTTTCATGGAGGGCAGGATCGTGCAAATCGGCACGCCCGATGAAGTTTTCCAGCAGCCCGCGAATGTTGCCGTGGCGGGATTCATCGGGAGCCCGCCGATGAACTTGCTGCCGGGCGAAGTTCGAGCTGGCGCATTGCAAGTCGCAGAAACGAGGATCCCGCTCGATCGTGCGGCGGGACTCGTTGGTGCGGTGATCGTCGGCGTGCGCCCGAGCGCCGTGTCGATCGCGTCGGAAGGTCTTCCGGCGCGCGTCGAGCTCATCGAGAATCTGGGCGATACGACGATCGTCGATCTGTCAATGAGCGGGCATGCCGTCAAGCTGCGTTCGCAAATGCGCCCGCGCGTGCGCGAAGGCGAGAACGTGCACATTGCATTCGCACCATCGGCAATCCATCTGTTCGATCGCGATAGCGGCAATCGCCGCTAGGGTTTATCCCGCCGCCTTAGAGTCCTCGCCCGCTCGAACACCGGCACCGTCACCAGCAGCAACACAATCAACCGCAGCACGTGACACGCCGTCACCAGCGGCACGCCCAGCTGCAGCACTTTCGCGGTGATCGCCATTTCCGCGATGCCCCCCGGCGCGAGGCTCAGAATCATCGTGGCCGTGTTTTGACCACTGGCGAGCGCAAGCAAATATCCGAGTGCGGCCGCAACGGCGATCGAGAACAGCACCGACACGATCACTCCCGCCACGAAGCGCGGCGCATCCCGCAAAAAGTCACGCTGAAATCGTGAGCCGATCGCGCAGCCCAGCAATAGTTGCGCAGCGTTCGAGACGGGCGTAGGCATCGACGAGAGATTGATCTCGGCGACGGTCAACGGTATGCATACCGCCAGCGCTCCCAGCACCAACGGATTCGGAACGTTCACGCGCGACGCGATCACTCCACCGGCTAACGTCGCAGCCATCAATATCGCGAAGCCGGCAAGATCGAAGGACTTCGGGCCGACCACGTAGCTGTCGCTGCCATGCACTCCCGACAGTGCAAACGCCGTCGGCACAATCGCCACCACCATCAACAATCGCAAGCTCTGCGACGCCGCCACGCGATCGACGCGCGCGCCGAAGCGCTCGCCGAGTACGGCCATCTCGGCGGCACCGCCAGGAACACTTGCGAACAGCGCCGTCGTCCGATCGATGCGAGCAACGCGGGCAAGCACTGCCGCTGCCGCATAGCCGATCAGAATCGCCGATAGCGCACCCGCCACCGGCACGTACCACGCGCTCGCGACCGCGCGCACAACGGCAGGCGTGAAATACAGGCCCAGCGCCGTTCCGATCACCCACTGCCCGGCCTGCTGCGATAACGGCGGTGCATGCAAATCGGCGCCGAGCATGCGCAACAGTGCAAGCGCGACGAGAGGACCTAGCATCCACGGAATCGGCGTATCAAGCCATCCGCACAGTGCACCGGCAGCGATCGCAACGACGATCGCCCCGCTCCAGCGCAGGAGCGCGCGATCGTCGAGGCTGTTGATCAAGCGGCGAGTGTCGCTGCGCGCTCGCGGCGCTGACGGCGCCAGCGCATCACGACCGGCCCAACGACCAGCAATATCGACAGCACGATCAGCGTGCAGGCGATCGGTCGGGTGAAGAAAATCGAAAAATCGCTCTGGCTGATTTGCAAAGCGCGTCGCAACTCGGTGTCGGCACGCGGGCCGAGAATCATGCCGACGAGAACGGGCGCGACCGGAAAATCCCACCGCCGCATCGCGTAACCGATGAGGCCGAACAGGAGCAACAATAAAAGATCGAACCACGAATTACGCATGCCATACGCGCCGATCGTGGCGAAGATGAGGATGCCCGCGTACAGATATTGGCGCGGAATCGTAAGCAATCGCGCCCACATCGGCGCCAGCGGCAGATTCAAGACGAGCAGCATCACGTTGCCGATATAGCAACTCGCGATCAGCCCCCACACCAGATCGGCCTGCGTCGTGAACAACAGCGGACCGGGCTGAATGCCGTATTGCTGAAAGCCGGTCAGGATGATCGCGGCGGTCGCCGAGGTGGGAAGGCCCAGCGTCAACAATGGAATCAGTGCGGTCGTCACCGACGCATTGTTCGCGGCTTCCGGTCCTGCGACGCCTTCGATCGCGCCCTTTCCGAATTCCTCCGGATGCTTGGTGAGCTTTTTCTCGGTGGCATACGACAGAAACGTCGGAATCTCGGCCCCGCCCGCCGGCATCGCGCCGAATGGCACGCCGAATGCGGTTCCCCGAATCCACGGCAGCACCGAGCGCTTCAACTCGGCGGCGCTCATCACGACCGATCCTTTGATGCGCTCGACGGTCTCGATGATCGTGTGCTGATGACTCGCGACGTACAAAGTTTCACCGACGGCAAACAGGCCCACGGCAACGACGACGACGTCGATGCCGTCGAAAAGTTCCTGGATGCCAAGCCCGAAGCGAATCTGCCCCGACAGCGCATCGAGTCCGATCATCCCGATGAAAAGGCCGAAAAACAGCGCCCCGAATCCGCGGACGGCCGACGATCCGAGCAACGCCGAAATCGTCGTGAACGCGAGCAGCATCAACGCGAACTTCTCGGCGGGACCGAACTGAATTCCCCATTCGGCAACGATCGGCGCAAACAGTGAAACGATGACTGTTGCGATCGTGCCGGCGACGAACGATCCGATCGCCGCGGTGGCCAGCGCGGCCCCCGCGCGGCCGCGCTTCGCCATCTGATTGCCTTCGAGCGTGGTCGCGATCGAGGCCGATTCACCCGGCGAATTCAAGAGGATCGACGTCGTCGAGCCGCCGTACATTGCGCCGTAATAAACGCCGCAGAACATGATCAGCGCGGACGTCGCCTCGAGCTTCGTCGTCAACGGAAGTAACAGTGCAATCGTCACCGCCGGCCCGACGCCGGGCAGCACGCCGACCGCGGTCCCGAGCGCGCAACCAACGAGGGCCCACATCAAATTGGTCAGCGTCAACGCAACGCCGAACCCGCCGACCAGTCCTTGCAACGCTTCCATGGCAAGGTCAGATCAAGCCGACCGGACTCGCCGGCAACGCGAGATTCAAGACTCGGGTGAAAAAGAGGTACACCGCCGCGGC
The DNA here is from genome assembly GCA_035536295.1 of Casimicrobiaceae bacterium. Taxonomy (GTDB): domain Bacteria; phylum Pseudomonadota; class Gammaproteobacteria; order Burkholderiales; family Casimicrobiaceae; genus VBCG01. Next base: position 14,128 of record DATLOI010000113.1, on the reverse strand, counting down.
CAGCACGAATCCGATGATCACATCGCGCACGACGCTGCGACTGCCGAACCCCCGCGCGACGCAGGCGAACAAGAGCGTCGATGCAAGCGTGAAGCCCACGAACGCAATGACGATCATGTGGATCACGAGCCCGCCTGCGATCCATGCGAAGGCCGGCGCAAAAAACGGCTCGGGCGGCACCGATTCCTCCATGCCTTTCCAGCCGGTAGCGAAAGCGTCGTATAGAAGCTTGAGGCCCGCCGCCGCCAATCCCACCGCGATCACCAGCGGCGAAAAACGTGGGCCGACGGCTGAATAGCCGCCGTCGGCGGGAATGAGCTGCACCTGCCAGAAAATGAACAGCGCCAGCGCGATCAACAACGCGCTGATCGCAATCTGCGCGGCATCACGCCGCCGCGCGATCATTTCTTGGTGAGATTCAGGCTGTCCAGAATCACCTGCACGCGCTTTTGCTCGGCATCGACGAACTTGGCGAACGCGTCGCCGGAAAGGTAAAAAGGCGCCCAGTCGAGTTTCTGCAGCGTCTCTTTCCACTTCGCGTTGGCGACGCCGGCGTCCACGGCCGTGGTGAGGGCCTTGACCTGATCCGCATTGATGCCTGGCGCACCGAACACCGCGCGCCAGTTCACAAGCTCGACGTTGATCCCCTGCTCTTTGAGCGTCGGGATATCGCTGCCCGCGACTCTCTCGCCGCCCGACGTCGCGAGTGCACGCACACGACCCGACTTGATGTGTTGCGAAAACTCGCCGTAGCCGGAAATGCCGGCCGCCACGCTCCCGCCGAGCACAGCCGCGACCGCTTCGGCGCCGCTCGTGAAGGGCACGTAGTTCACCTTCGCCGGATCGACGCCCACTTCCTTGGCGATCAATCCCGCGAGAATGTGATCGGTGCCGCCGGCGGAGCCTCCCGAGAACGCGACCGCTCCGGGGTTGGCTTTGAGCGCAGCCACCAGATCCTTGATCGTCTTGTGGGGTGAATTCGCCGGAACGATGATCGCTTCGGATTCCGCGGTGAGGCGAGCGATCGGGGTCACGTTGGCGAGCGTCACCGGCGACTTGTTCATCGCCGTCGAGCCGACGGTCACGAGTCCCGACACGAACATCGCGTTCGGATCGCCCTTGCTCGTGTTGACGAATTGCGCGAGGCCGATCGCGCCGCCGGCGCCACCCTTGTTGTCGAACTGCGCGCTTTTGATGCTGCCCGCCGCCTGCATCGCCACAGCGAGATTGCGGCCCGTTTGATCGAACCCGCCACCGGGCCCGGCGGGAATCATCACCTTCAGTTGATCGATCGCGAGCGATGCGCCCGCGAATGACGACAGCGCTGCGAACAGCGCGACTCGCACAAGACTCCGCTTCATCGAATCCTCCTGGTCGATCCGACTCCTAGTCGGATGCATCGGCGCCGCTTTTCGCTCGGCGGGTTCGCGTAACGATACAAGAAGTCGAACCGGCCAGGATTCGCAGTCGGTTAGCGTCGCTTCGGCGCCTGGTACCCGTCGGGGATGCGAGCTATTTTCCGATGCAGAAACGCGAGAAAATCACGCCGAGCAAGTCGTCCGCCGTGAATTCCCCGGTGATCGATGACAGCGCTTGCTGCGCCTCGCGCAACTCTTCCGCGAACAGCTCGATCGCGGGCGACGTGGACTCGATGTGACGAGCCGCCGCGGCCAAGTGCTCGCGCGTCTCCCGCAGCGCGCTCAAATGTCGTTCGCGCGCAATGAATGTATCCTCGCCGGCGCTATCGACGCCAACCACGTTCAACAGTTCGCGCTCGACCAGATCGATGCCAGCGCCGGTCAGCGCCGACGCCCACACGTGCGGGTGTCCGTCGCGATGGTCGACTCGTGCGCTGCGGCCGACAAGGTCCGCCTTGTTATGCACGATCAGGCGCACAAGCGTCGCCGGCAATCGATCGACGATCGCGCGATCCTCGCTTTGCAGCGCGTCGGTCGCATCCCGCGCATCGACGATGACCACCGCAACATCCGCTCGCTCGATTGCCGCCGTCGTTCGCGCAATCCCAATGGTCTCCACCGCATCGGAGGTGTCGCGTAAGCCCGCCGTGTCTATGATCGTCAAGGGAATGCCGCCGACCTCGACCGCTCGCTCGACGGTGTCGCGCGTGGTGCCGGCGACCGGCGTCACGATCGCCGCGTCTTCGCGCACGAGGCGATTGAGAAGGCTCGACTTGCCGACATTTGGGCGTCCTATAAGCACGACGCTCATTCCTTGATTGAGCTTCGCGCCGGTCGCCGCGCGCGCCAGCAGCGTATCGAGTTGACGGCGCAGCGTAACGAGCTGGCCTTGTGCATCGGCGGCGCGCAAAAAATCGATGTCCTCCTCGGGAAAGTCGAGCGTCGCCTCGGTGAACATGCGTAGCGTGGTGATCGCGTCGACGAGCGCGTGCACGTGGCGCGAGAACTCGCCCAACAACGAGCGCGCAGCCGCCCTCGCCGCGGTCGTCGTCGACGCAGCGATCAAATCGGCGACGCTTTCAGCCTGTGCAAGATCGAGCTTGTCGTTCAGGAACGCACGCTTGGTGAATTCGCCCGGCTGTGCGATCCGCGCGCCGAGCTCGACGCAACGCGATACAAGAAGCTGCAGCGCTACGGGACTGCCGTGCGCGTGGAGCTCGAGGACGTTTTCGCCGGTGTACGACGCGGGAGCGGGAAAATGGATCGCAAGTCCGTGATCGATGATCCGCCCGGTCGCATCCAGGAAAGTTGCCATCGTCGCGACACGCGGCAATAGCGGCTTGTCGAACAACGCCGCGTTGATCGCGTCGAGATCGTCGCCGGAGATGCGCACGATGCCCACGCCGCCGCGCCCTGGGGGCGTTGCGATGGCGACGATGACATCGCTCATGCCGAGCGCGCGACCTTTCGCGGTCAGCGACGTGTCATTGCCAGCGCGACTTCCGCCGCATCGCCTTCGCGCATACGCCCGCGAAGCATCGCGCCGTCCGCTTTCAACTCGAGACGAAGCGGTCGCGGCGAGTCTTCGAGCCGCAACGAGAACGTGTTGCCGTCGATTTTCACGTCGTTGAAGCGATATTCGCGACTGTCGATGCGCAGCGTTCCGCCGACGCGCTGATAGTCCTGCGCCAATTCGAGCGTGATCCCGCTCGCGCCGACACTTCCCTGCCAGCGACCCGCAACCCGCGCCGGCACGACCCAGTAGTAGAGATGACTCTTCTTCGCGACGTTGACCGGCTTGTCGGGCGCGTCGACGATGATTTCCGCATCCGGAGGCCACGCGCCGAGGTCGTAATCGTGCGAGACAATTCGTGTGCCGGCCTTGAGCGTCGCCAGAAACTTCGGCGCGAGGCGCTTATTGACGTCCGGCAGCAAGTACAACGTTACGACATCCGCCGATGAATAGTCGGCGTCGAACAAATCCTGCGTGACAAACTTGGCGCGATCATCGAGCTTCATGCGTCGCGCTGTCACGCGGCTCTGTTCAACGAGCCGCGCGTCGATCTCGATGCCAAGACCGATCGCACCGCGCTGCGCGGCCGCAAGGACGATGCGCCCATCGCCACTCCCAAGATCGATCAAGCGATCGCCGGCGCGAACCTTCGCAAGATCGAGCATCGCCGTGACGACGTTGGTCGGCGTGATCACGAACGGCGTGTCCAGCTCCTCGCCGATCCCCTGCGCCGCAATGGCCGCTGTGGCCCCAACCATGCCGCATGCAAGCGTCAGCGCACGGAGCGTTTGCATCAGCGCCGCTTCGCCGCCACCAGCGCCGCTTCGTTCTCGAGCATGCGGTTCATTTGCCACTGCTGCGCGATTTGCAGGATGTTGTTCACGAGCCAGTACAAGACGAGGCCCGACGGGAAGAAGATGAACAGGACGGAGAATGCGACCGGCATGATTTGCATGATGCGAGCCTGCATCGGGTCCGTGATCGGCGTCGGTGAGAGCTTCACCTGCAAGTAGGCGGTGATCGCATATAGGACCGGCAGCACGAACCACGGATCGGGCGCCGACAAATCATGAATCCAGCCGATCCAGGGCGCATAGCGCAATTCGACCGCCGACAGCAGAACCCAATAAAGCGCGATAAAGACCGGGATCTGCACGAGGATCGGCAGGCATCCGCCGAGCGGATTGATCTTCTCCTGCTTGTAGAGCTCCATCATCTTGATCTGGAGCTGCTGCTTGTCGTTCGAGTACTGCTCCTGCAGCGACTTGAGCTTCGGCCCGACGATCTTCATTTTCCCCATCGAGCGCGCCGCGGCGGCGTTCAACGGGTAGAAGCACATCTTGATGATGATCGTCATGACGACGATCGCCCAACCCCAGTTGCCGATCAATCCGTGCAGCCATTTGAGGAGCCAGAAGAGCGGCGCCGCGAGCACGGTGAAGATTCCGTAGTCGACGACGAGATCGAAGCCCGGCGCGAGCTTGCCGATCACGTCCTGCTCCTGCGGACCCGCGTATAAGCGCATCGACGTCGACGCGGTCGCGCCTGGCGCAACGGTCGGCAGCGGCACGATCATGCCAACCGAATAGAGCCCGCCGTCGAGCTTGCGCACGTAGAACTCCCGAGCGACTTTCGACTCCTGCGGCGGCAACCACGCAGTCACGAAATAGTGCTCGATCATGCCGACCCAGCCGTTGTCGGCCTTGGGCGTGAACGGTGGCTTGCGCTTCGGATCGGCGGCGAGCTTGTCGACTTCGCCGAAATCGACTTTCTTGAAGTTGTCCGCTTCGCTATAAACGACCGGGCCGGTGTAAGCCACTGGTGTCCACGAGCTTTGCGGCAACGCGGTCTTGGTGTCGCGCGACAGCTGGAAATAGGCGAACGGCGATACCGGCTCGCTCGTCGTGTTGCGAATCTCGAACGTACTGTCGATCACGTAGCTGCCGCGGTGAAACGTCAGCGTCTGCACGACCGGGTTCCCGTTGACGGCGGTGGCGGCGAGCTTGACCTCGAGCTTGTCCGCGCCCGGTTGAAGCTCGCGCGGCCCCGGCAGCACGCGATATGCGGTGCGATGGTTCGGCAGGCCTTCGCCGAGCAGGCCCGCTTGCGCGAGCGACACCTGCTCACCGCGTTGGATGACCTTGTACGGCTTGAATCGATCGGTCGCGTCGCGATGCGTGGCGAGTGCGACTTCGCTGATGACCCCGCCGACGGCATCGATGGTCGCCGTATACAGATCGGTCTTCACCGTCACAGCCTCGCCCTGTGTGGCAGTGGGCGTTCCGGCGGGCGCAGCTGGTATTGCGACGCCGGCAGTGCCGGCGCTGGGAACCGCAGCCGGAACGTCGGCAGGCTTCTGAGGCGCGGCCGGAATCGACGGTGTTGCGCTTTTCGTCGTTACCGGCGCCGGAGGATTGACGTGCTTTTGCCACGCCTCCCAAAGAAACATCAGCGAGAACGAGAAGACGAGAAAGAGAATCACGCGTTGCGTGTCCATCATGGCGAGGGTCGCACTGGAGGCGTCGTTTCTGGGACTGGATCGAAGCCGCCAGGATGAAAGGGATGGCATCTGGCGAGTCGCCGCACGGTCAACCAGCCGCCACGCATGCTGCCGTGGCGCTCGATCGACTCGATCGCGTATTGCGAACAGCTTGGGTAAAAGCGGCAGTTATTTCCCAGGCGCGGGGCGATCGCGTAGCGATACGCGCGCAAGGCCAGGACGAGCGGGTTTTGCATCGATTCAGGACTCGCGCAGCAAATTCAGCAAGGCGAGCGCTTCCGCGGCGGCGGCTTCGGTATCCGCGCGCGCCACCGGGCGCTTGACGCGAATCACGATGTCGTAGTCCCCCAATGCAGTTGCGTCCGCTCGCAATCGCTCGCGCACGACGCGCTTGAACCGATTGCGATCGACGGCGCGCCGCATCGCCTTTCTGGCGACGATGAAGCCGTAACGGCCGCTCGCGGGGATTGGTGCAGGGACAAAAATGAGTTGCACGTAGCGACCTTCGCGTCGCTTTCCTTGATCGAAGACCGCACCAAACGCTGCCGCCCCGGACAATGGGCGGCGCAGCGCAGTTCGCTTCGACTGCTGCACAGCCCCAATGTTGGTTCGGGCTAAACCGGTGTCAGCCGTACCCGGCCCTTCGCCCGGCGCGCGGAAATCACCCTGCGACCACCCACGGTCTTCATGCGTGCGCGAAAGCCGTGCGTGCGTGCGCGCTTGATCTTCGAAGGTTGAAAAGTGCGTTTCATCGTAAGCCTGGGTCTCGCGCGCCGCCGCTGGATAGCCCGGCAAGCGGGGTCGGAAAAGCCTTTGATTAGAGCACTCTGCCGCCAGTTCTGTCAATGTCGCGTGCTTGTCGCGACGCGTCGAGAGCGCATGCAAGCGGTCACTCTCGCTCGGCCTCGCGGTCATCGTCTGATGCTCGCAATGCGCTTGTCCGCAACCTCTGTCGCTGTGGATAACTCGAAGGCCGACGACTAGAATGCGGCGTAACCGATCGGCGTCGCGAGCGTAAGTCCCGCAAGTGGCGTCAGGTCATTTCTTTTACAAGCGCGGCAAGCCAAAACCGGCGAAGCCGCCCGGAAGCCCCCTTGGAAAACCGTCTTCCCGTCACGGCCGAGCCCGACGCGTGGGCTCAATGCCTGTCAGCGCTCCAGCACGAGCTCCCGCCGCAGCAGTACGCCACCTGGATTCGCCCGCTTCGCTGCGAGATGCAGGGCGGGCGCATGAAGCTCATGGCGCCGAATCGCTTCGTGCTGCAGTGGGTGCGCGAGCGTTTCGGGGCGCGCATCGAGTTGATCGCCGCGACGGCTGCCGGTGCCCCGGTGATCGTCGAATTCGTCGTTGCGGCACCCGAGCTTCGAAAGCAGATCGAGACGGCCCGCAAGGAGGATTCGGCACCCGGGCCGGTCGCGAGCACGCCTCCGGTCGTGCCGCTCAGCCTGCCCGCGGCAGCCGCGCGGCGAGTCGACAACACCTCGCTGAACCCAACGCTTACCTTCGAGACGTTCGTCACCGGCAAGGCGAACCAGCTCGCGCGCGCAGCGGGATTGCAGGTCGCCGATCACCCGACCGCCTACAACCCGCTTTTCGTCTATGGCGGCGTGGGCCTCGGCAAGACGCACCTGATCCAGGCGATAGGCAATCACATCGTCGCGAACAACCCGACCGCGAAGATCCGCTACATCCATGCGGAGTCGTACATCGCCGACGTCGTTCGCGCCTACCAGCACAAGGGCTTCGAAGAGTTCAAGAGGCACTACCGCTCGCTCGACCTCCTGTTGATCGACGACATCCAGTTCATCGGGGGCAAGACACGCACGCAGGAGGAGTTTTTCTACCTGTTCAACACGATGATCGAGGCTCACAAGCAGGTCGTGATCACCTGCGACAAGTATCCGAAGGAGATCGAAGGCATCGAGGAGCGCCTCGTGTCGCGCTTTGGATGGGGACTCACCGTCGCGCTCGATCCGCCCGAGCTCGAGATGCGAGTCGCGATTCTTCTGTCCAAAGCGGCGCAGACCAAAGCCAGGATCGACGAGGGCGTCGCGTTCTTCATCGCCAAGCACATTAGAAGCAATGTCCGGGAGCTCGAGGGGGCGCTGAAGCGAGTGACTGCTTTCGCCTCGTTTCACGGGAACGAGATCTCGCTTTCGCTCGCCAAGGAAGCGCTCAAGGACCTTCTGGCCGTGCAGAACCGTCAGATCAGCATCGAGAACATCCAAAAGACCGTCGCCGACTACTACAAGAACCGTGTATCGGACATGCACAGCAAGAAACGCTCGCGCAACGTTGCCCGGCCGCGACAGGTCGCGATGTTTCTGGCCAAGGAGCTGACCCAGCTCTCGCTACCTGAAATTGGAAGCAATTTCGGCGGGCGCGACCATACCACCGTGCTGCACGCATGTCGCACGATTGCGAAGCTTCGCGAGACCCATGCGGACATCAACCACGACGTCAATTTCCTGTTGCAGGTGCTGCGCAGCTGAACGGGCGTCTAAAGTCTGCCTAAACCGCTTGATTCAGCTAGGGAATAGGCCGATTTCCATAGTATAATTTGTGGATTGTCGCGCCTCGTTCGCGTTGCCTTTTTCCCTCCCCAAACCATCCACAGCCCGCCACGCTGTTTTCCTGCGCTTTCCGGTGCCGCGGAGTGCTTGATCGGTAAGCGAAAAACCTTGCTTATACCGCGCTTCCATGCGCTTCATCATCGTCTTCATGGTTTGAAATGCAACTAAAACAAATAGAGCGGGATGTGTTGCTGAAGCCGTTGCAGGCGGTGTCCGGCATCGTGGAACGCCGTCACACGTTGCCGATTCTCGCCAACGTCCTGCTCGAGCAAAAGGAAGGCAAGCTCTCGATTACCGCGACCGATCTCGAAATGCAGATCACAGCGGTCGCCGAGCTTTCGGGCAAGGATGGGCAAGCGACCACGGTCGCTGCACGAAAGCTGCAGGACTTGCTGCGCGCGCTTCCCGATGGATCGACGCTGACGGTCGAAACGACGGGCAACAAGATGACGGTGCGTGCAGGCCGCTCGCGTTTCAATCTGCAAACGATGGCTGCGGGCGACTATCCGCGCATCAGCCTCGGCAGCGAGCAGTTGCAAACGCTTTCGCTGCCGCAGAAGGACCTTCGCTCGCTTTTCAAGCTTGCGGAGTTCGCAATGGCCCAGCAGGACATCCGTTATTACCTGAACGGAATGCTGCTGGTGATCGACGGCGGCACGTTGCAGGCTGTCGCAACCGATGGCCATCGGCTGTCGTGGTCGAGTCTTGCCGCGGCAGGCAGCTACGCCCGCCAGGAAGTGATCCTGCCGCGCAAGACCGTGCTCGAGCTCGGCAAGCTGCTGGGAGATGTCGACGATCCGGTCACGCTCGACATCCTCGCCAACCAGGTGCGCTTCCGCTTCGGCAACGTTGAGCTCGTTAGCAAAGTCGTCGATGGCAAGTTTCCCGATTACAACCGCGTGATTCCTACCGGGCACGGCAAGCTCATCGAGCTGCCGCGCACCGAGCTGTTGGCGGCGTTGCAGCGGGCGGCGATCCTGTCGAACGAGAAATTCCGCGGTGTGCGGCTGGTGCTTGCCAATGGGCTCCTGAGGATCATTTGCACGAACGCCGAAGCCGAGGAAGCCGAAGAGGAGCTCGAGGTTGCCTACAACGGTGACGGCCTCGATATAGGGTTCAACATCACGTATCTGCTCGAAGTGCTAGCCAACTTGTCGAGTCAGCGCGTGCGGCTGGCGTTCGGCGACGCGAACTCCAGTGCGCTGGTCACGATGCCGGAGCGCGAGGATTACAAGTACGTCGTCATGCCGATGCGGATCTAGTTCGGCGAAAAGTGCAAGCCTACTTTTCGCCGGTTGGGCTACCCGAAAGCGCTGGCAAAGCCAGTCGCTTTTCGGCAGAACTGCTGGTAACAACGAGCGTCATGCCCGCAACGACGCCCGGATGCGTTTCGAGCTTCACCTATAGGATCGAATGAGTTCACCGCTTCCGCTGCCCTCTTCGCAGGAATACAACTCCGACAGCATCAAGGTCTTGAAGGGCCTCGAGGCGGTGCGCAAGCGCCCCGGCATGTACATCGGCGACACGTCCGACGGCACGGGGCTGCATCACATGGTGTTCGAGGTGCTCGACAACGCGATCGACGAGGCGTTGGCCGGGCATTGCGACGACATCAAGGTCGTCATTCACGCCGACAGCTCGATCTCGGTGGTCGACAACGGACGCGGCATCCCGACCGACATCAAGGACGACGACGAACAGAAGCGCTCGGCGGCCGAGATCGTCATGACCGAGCTGCATGCAGGTGGCAAGTTCGATCAGAACAGCTACAAGGTCTCGGGAGGTCTGCACGGCGTCGGTGTGTCGGTCGTCAATGCATTGTCTGATTGGTTGAAGCTGAAGATCCATCGCAATGGCCGCGTCCATCAGATGGAATTCCGGCGCGGTGAGGCGGTTGCGCCGCTTGCGATCAACGGAGCGACGAATCTGCGCGGCACCGAAGTGCATTTCATGGCGTCGACCGACACGTTCTCGCGCATCGATTACCACTACGAGGTGCTGGCGAAGCGCATCCGTGAGTTGTCGTTTCTCAACAATGGTGTCGCGATCGAGCTCGTCGATCAGCGCGACGGCAAGAGCGAGTGCTTCGCCTACTCGGGTGGGGTGCGCGGCTTCGTCGAGTACATGAATCGCAGCAAGAACGTGCTGCATCCGCACGTCTTCCACGCGGTCGGCGAAAAGGGCGGTGTCATCGTCGAGATCGCGATGCAGTGGAACGACAGCTACGCCGAGACCGTGCAGTGCTTCACGAACAACATTCCCCAGCGCGACGGCGGCACGCACCTCACCGGACTGCGTCAGGCGATGACGCGCACGCTCAACCAATACATCGAGAAGGAAGAGATCGCCAAGAAGGCGAAAATCGAGACGACCGGCGACGACATGCGCGAAGGCTTGTCCTGCGTGCTGTCGGTCAAGGTCCCCGAGCCCAAATTCAGCTCGCAAACGAAGGACAAGCTCGTCTCGTCAGAGGTGCTGCCGAGCGTGCAGGACGTCATTTCCGAGAAGCTCGCCGACTTTCTTCTCGAGAATCCCGGTGACGCCAAGATCATCTGCTCGAAAATCGTCGACGCAGCGCGTGCGAGGGAAGCAGCGCGCAAGGCGCGGGAGCTGACGCGGCGTAAAGGCGCGCTCGACGGATTAGGCCTGCCGGGAAAACTCGCCGACTGCCAGGAGCGTGATCCGGCACTGTCGGAGATTTATCTCGTCGAAGGCGATTCCGCGGGCGGCTCCGCGAAGCAGGGTCGCGATCGCAAGTTTCAGGCGATTCTTCCATTGCGAGGGAAGATTCTCAACGTCGAGCGCGCACGCGTCGACAAGGTGCTCGGGTCACAAGAGATCGTCACGCTGATCACCGCACTCGGAACCGGGTTCGGCCAGGAAGACTTCAATCCCGACAAGCTCCGCTATCACCGCATCATCATCATGACCGACGCGGACGTCGACGGCTCGCACATACGCACGTTGCTGTTGACGTTCTTCTACCGGCAGATGCGCGAGCTGGTCGAGCGCGGCCACATCTACATCGCGCAGCCGCCGCTTTATCGTGCGAAGCAGGGCAAGGAAGAGAGCTATTTGAAAGACGATCACGAGCTCAAGCACTATCTTTTGCGCGTGGCGCTCAAGAATGCCGAGCTCTCGCCGGGGGCAGGAAAGCCGGTACTCGCAAGCGAGTCGCTAGGTGACGTAGCGCGCGAATATTTGCTCGCCGAAGCCGTCGTCGAGCGCACCTCGCGCGCCGTCGATTCTGCGGCGCTGTACGCGCTGCTCGGCGGAACGTCGATCGATCTTGGCAGTGACGAAGCGGCGGAGCGCAGTGCGACGCGACTTCAAGAGGCGATCGCCGACGCGGAAGTCGAAGTCGAAGCGCGATTCGACGCAACCACCGAGACGCGGAGACTCGTCATCGTGCGCACGCATCACGGCACGCCGCACGCAACGTCGATCGATGCGGACTTCTTGTCGAGCGGTGACGGAACGCAAATTCGCGGCGCCGCTGAATTGCTGCAAGGATTGATCGAAGCGGGCGCGGTGGTGAAGCGCGGCGAGCGCCAGCTCGCGATCAAATCGTTCAAGGAAGCGCTTGACTGGCTCCTTGGCGAAGCGCGCGCCAGCGTTGCGATTCAGCGCTACAAGGGCTTGGGCGAGATGAATCCCGAGCAGCTGTGGGAAACAACGATGGACCCGACCGTGCGCCGCCTTCTCAAAGTGCAGATCGAAGACGGCATCGCATCCGATGAGATCTTCGACAAGCTGATGGGCGAGGAAGTCGAGCCGCGGCGCGCGTTCATCGAAGGCAACGCGCTCGGGGTGCGCAACCTCGACGTGTAGCGCTGAACTGCTACACCGCGCTCAACTGGTAGGCGCTTCCGTAGCGTCCAAAGTCGTGGCTCGTTACCCCATTGCGCACCGATCCCGAGAACTGCGGCGGCGGCGCAACCGCGACCACGCGTAGCACCGCCGACCCCCCCGCGCTAACGAGTCCCGCGTGAACCGCCGCGACCGCGATTGCGGAGTCGCCGGTGTAGACATCCGTTCCCCACAACGGACCTTCGCTTGCGCCCATGACGCGGAAATAGAACGTGTCGCGCACTTGTGCTGACAGTTCGAGCAGGTTGGGAGGCGCGTCAGCGGCGAGATAGCCGTGATCGAGGAGCGCACGGAGTTGCGCCGGCGAAAGCTTCCCGCGGCGATCGAAGTACGCGACCAGTTCCTGAACGACTTTCATGATCTCCTCATTGCATGGTGACGACGCGACCGTACCGCGGCTCGAAGGCGTCGCGAATCTTTGCGGGAAGCACCCACAGCACGTCGTAAGGCAGCGGCTCGCGTGGGTATTCGACGTCGCCGTCGGTCACGACGACCGCCGCGCGCGTGCGCGGATCGTTCGCAAGGTGCAGCAATGCGGGTGACAAGTCGCTGCCGCCGTAACCCGCGATCTCACGCGTTGCGAGCGCGTCGGGCGCGAGGAGTTCATCCGAAGTCACTTGCGCATCGCATTGAACGAGACGAACCTGGTCCACGCCCGCCGCATCGCAATAGTCGGCGATCGCGCCCAAAGCCTTCGGAATCTCGTCGCTCATCGAGGCGCTGGTGTCGAGCACGACATTCAGAAGCCAGCCTTCGCGCCGGCGTCCCGGCAACACGACGTCGGATTGAGGCGCGGTACGTCGCGAAGCGCGCGTGAACGTGTGCTCCCCCGGGGCGACGGCTTCGAGCCAGCGTTGCAACGCAAGCTGCCAAGGCGTGCGATAGAGGCCGCGCAGCGCATCGACGTGCTGGCGATGCGCGCCGGGCGCTGTGCCGCGCGATCCGCGCATCGCGTCCATGGCCTCGGCAAGGGACGCCGACTTCGCCGCGATCGCGCGCATGCGCTCGATCATCCGGCGCTGATTGCTCGCGTCCTGCGGGTACAGCTCGCGCTCTTTCGCGTCGGGTAGCACGTCGCCGTCCTCATCCGCACCCTCCCACACGCGGGCCTGCGATGCGGCGTTTTGCGACTTGCGACGCATCTCGAGCACGATCTCTTCAGCGGACCGGTTTTTTGCGCCCGGCATGTCGAGCCCGCTCGCCGGAATGGTTTCCACGCCAAGCTCGGCGCGCAGCATGTCGTTGATGATGTAATCGTGTGCGATGTTGAACTCTTTATGCGATGCGCCCCGAGCTCGGTCATGCGTTTGCAGCGCGAGATGCAACATCTCGTGTGCGACGACGAACAAAAGATCGCGATCGTTGAGACGCGACACGAAACCCGCGTTCACGGCGAGCCTTCCTGACGCATACACGCCCATCGTCGGCAGGCGATCGTCCATCGTCACCCGCGCGGCCGCGGCCAGGCCGGACAGATGCGGGAACGGCACCGTGACCATGCGTAGCGCTTGCGCGACTCGCGCGAGGGCATCCCGAGGCTCGCTCACAGCGACGCAACCTTCTTGAGCAGCGCCAGCATCGCTCGATCCGCGCCCAGCGCGCCCCAGCGATCGACGAGATCGGTGAGGATGTTGAGCTGATGCTCGTGCGGAAGGCTCCGCAGGAACCGGTTCACCGATCGGGGCGACGCGTTCGCGAGCGTCCCGTCGCGCACACGCCGGCGGATGCAGTCCAGAATGAACCAGCGCGCAGCCTCGCCGTTGGGGATCAGCGCGGGATCGTTGACGTAATCGGTGAGCGGGCGCATCGGGGCGATCGCCTCTTCGGCGAGTGCGCAAAACACCGCGGCGTCTTCCGGCGACAAGCGGCCGAAGGCGAGCGCGCGTCGTGTGTCGCGGGAGAGCACGCCGGCGCTTTCCGCGAGATCGAGTGTGCGCGACAGTGCGGCCCACGAACGCGGCGTGGAAAACGGCACCGGATCGCTCGGCACGTCGCGCGCGAGCGCTTGGGGGTGATAGTGGATAAAGGTGCGGACGTCGGCGCGAACGCCGTTGCGTTGCGCCCATGCTTGCCATTCGTCGACGTCAACGCGAACGTGCAGCACGGTGACGCGATTCACCAGCGCCGAGCTCATCGCCCGCACCAGCGCGCGGTCCTGCATGCGGTTGCCCGCGGCGACCACCCAGGTTCCGGCGGGTAGCTCGTGCTCGCCGATGCGCCGCTCGAGCAGCAGCGAATAGAACGCTTTCTGAAT
>DATLOI010000112.1:0-17159 GCA_035536295.1 Casimicrobiaceae bacterium | reverse complement strand
GTCGGCGGCGATTCCCGACAGGCTGGAGACATCGCGCGTCCAGTTGAGCGATCCGCGCACGATCTCGAAGCAGGCGAGTCGCCCCTGATACGCGACCGCACACGCCTGACGCTCCTCGATGACCGGGATGCTGGTCACATCGGCGATGCGCTCGAGCTCGGTGGCGCCGCGCGGAACAGCGACGGTGCCATCCCACCCGACAATGCCACTTTTGAGATCCATCGCAAGAAGCCGTCCGCCTGCGGTCCCGACGAACAATCCGCCGCGGCTCGCGACCGTGCCGGCGGTGTTGCGGACGGTGAGCGGCGGATTGGTGCGCTGATGGACCCAGCGTGTCTTGCCGTCGGTGTCGAATGCATAGATGCGTCCGTCGCCCGACGTTACGACAATCGTGCCTTCGGAAATGAGCGGCGGCGCGATCACTTCGCTCGAAACGCGAGCAGTCCACAGCGCTTTGCCGTCGTTTGCATCGAAGGCAAGCACGTCGCCTTTGTCGGTGCCAACGACAACCAAGGTCGCGTTGGCGCCCGGACCTGCCGAGATCGCGCGAACCGTGCTCGAGCGCCACGCGGTACGGCCCGTTTCGGCGTCGATGCGCGCCAGCGTGCCATCTGCTGCAGCGACGAAAACGCTTTTTTCGACGATATCGGGTGCAATTCCGGGACGCGATCGACCGACCGACACTTGCCACGCTATGACCGGCGTGGCAGTTGCGGTGAGCTCGGGAAGCGGTCCGGGCTTGGCCGCCGCGCCGCGGCCGGTGAGCCAATCGAGCGAGGGCGCCGGGACCGACCACGTCGTCGGGTTCCACCAGGTGGTGGACGAGGTAGTGCTGCACGCGCCGAGCGCGAGAAGACAAAATGTCGCAGCGAAACGATGCGTGATCGCGAGCATCGTCACTTCGCTTTCGGCGCGGTCGTGGCGGGAACGGCTGCCGCCGGTGGCGGCGTGATCGCCGCGCTGCCGCCTGCCGGCGCGGGCAGCGAATCGAGCTTCACCTGTACATAGTTGCGATACGGGGATTTGGGGTCGAGCTTCGCAAGTGCGGTCTGATACGCGTTGCGCGCATCGTCGTTGCGACCTGCGGCTGCCAGCGCATCACCGCGCAAGTCTGCGTAGATGCCCGCGAAGGGTTCCGCGTGCTTCGCATCGAGTGTGGCAAGCGCCTGGTCGTATTGCTTTTCATCCAGCAGCGCTTCGGCAAGACGAAAGCGCGCGACTTGCTTGAGCTCGTCTCCGCTCGAGCGCTCGATTATCCAGCCCAGTTGCGCTTTCGCACCGGCCTTGTCACCCTGATCCCATGCAAGCTTGGCGTAAAGAAGCGCTGCACGCGGCGCGTATCCGGTGCTCGCGAAACGGTCGGCGAGTTGCGACATTGCATCGCGCGCTTTGGGAACGTCGCTGACGCGGACCGCAGCCGTCACCGCGGAATACAGGACGGCCGCTTCCTCGGCGCGCTTGTTGTTCCACCACCGCCACCCCTGCACGGCGATAAAGGCGAGACAGACTGCGATGACGACCGCCATGATGCTGTTGCCCCAGCGTTTCCAGAACGCTTTGAGATCGTCGATCTTTTCCTGCTCTTCGAGGTCGTAGACGGCCATCGTTTCTGACTCTGCTAAGGTTGCAAAGATTGCAAATGCGCCGCGATGTCCGCCACCGCGACATCGCGCTGCTCGCCCGATTCGCGAAGCGGCTTCACGCCGATGACGTTGCGAAGCGCTTCGTCCTCACCGATCAACAACGCATACCGCGCACCGCTTGCATCGGCGCGCTTCATTTGCGTTTTGAAGCTGCCGCCGCCCGCATTCAGCACAACCGCATGCCCGGCATCACGCAGCGTTTCGCCGACCCGCCGCGCGAGCGCACCGCTTGCCTCGCCTGAATGGACGACATAAGCGAGAGGAACGTTGGAGCCCTCCAATCCCGCATCGTTCATCAGGAGGATCATCCGCTCGATCCCCATGCCGAATCCGCATGCGGGCGTCGGCTTCCCGCCGAGCTGCTCGAAAAGTCCATCGTAGCGACCGCCGCCTGCCACCGTGCCCTGCGCGCCGAGCCGGTCGGTGACGAACTCGAACACCGTGCGATTGTAATAGTCGAGCCCGCGCACGAGTCTGGGATCTATCGAGTAGGCAAGTCCCGCCTCGCCCAGCAGCGCCTGCAACGCTTCGAAGTGCGCGCGCGATTCGCCTCCCAATCGGTCGACGAGGCGCGGTGCGTCGCGCAGCATCGCTTGCATCGCGGGATTCTTGCTGTCGAGTATGCGCAATGGATTGCTGACGAGTCGTCGCTTGGAATCGGCGTCGAGGAGGTCCGTGTTGCGCTCGAAATAGGCGACGAGCTCGGCGCGATGCGCGCGTCGCTCGACGGGATCGCCGATCGAATTGATCGCAAGGCGAATGCGATCCGACAAGCCCAGCTCGCGCCACAAGCGAGCCAGCATGATCATCTGCTCGGCGTCGACGTCGGGACCGGCGAAGCCCAGCGCCTCGACATCGAATTGATAGAACTGGCGATAGCGACCCTTTTGCGGACGCTCGTGGCGAAACATCGGCCCCGCGAGCCACACGCGTTGCGGGCGCTCGTAAGTGAGGCTGTGCTCGATCGCCGCACGCACGATCCCTGCGGTCGCTTCGGGGCGCAACGTGAGGCTGTCGCCGGAGAGCTTGTCCTCGAACGTGTACAGCTCTTTTTCGACGACGTCGGTCGCTTCACCGATCGCGCGCACGAAAAGCGGCGTCGGCTCGACGATCGGCACGCGGATGTTGCGATAGCCGTAGCGAGCGAAAACATCTCGCACCGTGTCCTCGAAGCGTTCCCACACCGCCGCGGCGTCGGGCAGCACGTCGTTCATGCCGCGCACCGCCTGCAGCGGTTGCGGCTTTGCAGGTGGCGAGGACATCAGGGCAGATGCAGGCGGGCGACGTTCTGGCGGTGATATGCCGTCGTGTCGACGGTTGCACCGCGCCAGGTGACCGTCGTTTGCGAGACGTTGCCGAGCACGACGTCGAAGGGCGGGGTGCCACGGATGGATTGCCGCGATCCGGCACTCATCATCCCGACCAGCAAGCGGTTGCCTTCCGCATCGCGAACTTCGGTCCACGAGTTCGCGCGGTAGTCGATCACGAGCGTCGCTGCGCCGGGGCCAGGCGCTGCGGAGGTCGTCTGCGACGCAGGATTCATTGACTCGGACGTCGTCGGTGCAACGCGCGCGTCGCCCGATGTCAACGGATTCGGCAGCGGTGTTGCCGCGCCGGGCAGCGGCGGTGCAATCCCCGGATCGGTCGAGCGAGTAAGCGCTGAATTGTCGAGACTGGGCAGCACGAGCCATCCCGATCGATGCAACTCGAAAAGTGCGCCGGCGCCGATCAGCAGGATCAGAAGAAACGTTGTTCGCCATGGGAACCGTCGCGGCCGCTCATCGAGCTCGCCGATCGGTCGCGCATCGGCGCGAAGCGATGCAGTTTCCGGCGATGCCGCAGTCGGCGCATCGGGAATCGACGCAACGAGCGCATCGGCATCGAGGGCGAGCAAGCGAGCGTAGTTGCGCATGAAGCCGCGCACGAACGTGCGGCCGGGAAGGTTCGCATAGTTTCCGGTCTCGAGCGCCAGCACCTGCCTTGGGGAGAGTTTCAGATGCTGCGCGACGGCGTCGATCGAAAGGCCGGCGGACTCGCGCGCATGACGAAGCGCATCGCCCGCGACGTTGGCGGCGATGGGTGGTGCCTCGCCGGGCGAATCGGACCCAAACGCCTGCGTCATCGCAACGATGGCGCTATTCGCAGGCGCCGCTGCCGATCGCGCGGGTTTCCGCCGAATCCGGAAAGCGGTTACGCAGCTGCGCAACGTACGATTGCTCGGCCGCGCGGTCGCCAAGCTTGCGCTCCACGCACATGCCGAGAAACAATGCTTCGGGAGCCGGAGTGTTCTGCTGCATCACGATGCGCATCAACGCGCGCGATTCCGGCAAGCGCGCCCCGCGGTAGCTGATCAATGCGAGGTTGTACGCCGCGGTCGGGTCGTTTGGTCGAAGCTGCAGCGCCCGCCTGAAGTATTGATCGGCAGCCGCCACGTCGCCGAGCACGACGCTGCACTTGCCCGCGTTGACCAGCGCGATCTCGGGCGTGCGATACAGAGGATCGCGTATCGCCACTTCGAATTCTCCGATTGATTCACGTGCACGACCGTGCGTGCACAAATACCAGCCATAGTTGTGACGCGTGTCCGGATCGTTTGGCGCGAGCTCGAGAGCGCGCTTGAAATAGCTCTCGGCGCGCGGCAGCTCGCCCATGATCGTATAGACGAGGCCGTAAAGGTTGTAGATGCGCGGGTAGGTTGGATCGAGCTTCTCGGCGATCGCAAGCTCCTCGAGCGCGATCGGCATTTGCGCGCGCTCGAAGTAGCCGGCGGCAAGCTCGGAGTGAATCTCCGCGCGTTGTCGTGAAGTGATCTGCTCCTGCTGCACGCGAACCTGCGGCGGCGGCTGCAGCTGCGGGCCTTGCGGCTGCGGTGGCGCGGCGGGCGCTGCCGGGGCCAGTGGATTGCCTTGACAGCCGACGAGTGCGACGGCGACGGTGACGATTGCGACGAGGTGGCGCATAAAAAGGCCTAGAGGATTCAGCGAACCGCGATCGGAACGACTCGTGACGCGAGGCGCCGCTTGATTCGATCGTGCACTTGTCCCGCGAGTTGCCCGCACGCCGCGTCGATCGTTTCGCCACGGGTCTTGCGCACCGTCGCGACCACACCCGCGTCGTTCAGCATGTCACGAAACGTGCGAATGCGCTCGCGCGGCGAAGTCGCGAACTCGGTGCCGGGAAACGGATTGAACGGAATCAGATTCACTTTGGCGGGTACGTCCCGTGCGATGCGCCCCAGTGCGCGGGCGTGGTCGGGCGAGTCGTTCACACCGTCGAGCATTACGTACTCGAAGGTCACGAAATCGCGCGGCGCATGCGGGAGGTAGCGCTTGCAGGCCGCGATCAGATCGGCAATGGGATGCGTGCGATTGATGGGCACCAGTCGATCACGCAGCGCATCGTCAGGCGCGTGCAGGCTGACGGCGAGCGCCACCGGACACTCCTGTGCGAGACGGTCGATCTGCGGCACGATGCCCGACGTCGACAGCGTGACGCGTCGGCGCGAAAGACCATAGGCGTTGTCGTCGACGAAAAGCTTCAGCGCTGCGACCACATTGTGGAAATTGGCGAGCGGCTCGCCCATTCCCATCATCACGACGTTGGTGACTGGCGCGCGTCCTTGTTCGACCCAAGGCGCTTGATAGCGTTCGGCGAGTAGCACCCGATTCGCATGCCAGAGCTGTCCGACGATTTCAGCGGTCGTCAAATTCCGATTGAAGCCTTGCTTGCCGGTCGAACAAAAAGCGCAGTCGAGCGTGCACCCGGCTTGCGAGCTGATGCAAAGCGTGCCCCGATCATCTTCGGGAATGAAGACCATCTCGACCGCGTTGCCGTTGCCTGCATCGATCAGCCATTTGCGCGTGCCATCGGGTGCGGTCGTGTCGGCGATGATGCGCGGCGCTTCGATAGCCGCGCACGAGCCGAGCGTTGCGCGCAACGCCTTCGAGACGTCCGACATCATCGCCACATCGTCGACGAAGCGCTGATGCAGCCAACGCGACACCTGCCGCGCGCGAAACGGCTTCTCGCCCAGGTGGGCGAAAAAGCGCTCCAGTGCAATCGGATCGAGGCCGAGCAGAGGCGTCATTGCGGTGCGATTGGCACTAGCGCTTCGCCGCAGCGAGCGTCGGGAAGAAATAGGCGATCTCGCTGCGGGCGGTCTCGGGGCCATCGGAACCATGCACTGCGTTGGCATCGATCGACTGCGCGAAATCGGCGCGAATCGTTCCCTCGGCCGCTTTTTTCGGATCGGTTGCGCCCATGAGATCACGGTTCTTCGCAATGGCGTCGTCGCCTTCGAGCACCTGGATCATCACCGGGCCCGATATCATGAACTCGACCAGATCCTTGAAGAACGGCCGCTCGCGATGCACGGCATAGAAGCCTTCCGCCTCGCTGCGCGATAGTTGGGCCATGCGCGCGGCGATGATCCGCAATCCGGCCGCTTCGAAGCGGCTCAAGATCTGGCCAATGGCGTTTTTTGCCACGGCGTCCGGCTTGATGATCGAAAGCGTTCGTTCCAGTGCCATCGGATGCGCGATATTCTTCAGTAAATTCAGCATTCTATCATTTCGGCGCGTTAATTTGATCGCCGTTTAGGTCGCACCTCGCACGACTTTTGCGCGGCGTTAGAATGCCTTCGATCGCTCGCCGGCATTCGCTTGTGGCAAGAGCGCGACCCAAATTTTCGGAGGATCGATTCATGATGAAGACATTGGCGGCCGGCGTCGCGTTTGCGCTCGCGACCGTTGCCTCGGCTCAGACCTACCCGGCGAAGCCGATCACGCTGTACGTTCCGTTCGCTGCGGGCGGCCCGACCGACACCGTCGCCCGCGGGCTCGCGCAGGCGATGGGCAAGCATCTCGGTCAGACGATCGTCGTCGAGAACGTCCCCGGCGCCGGCGGCACGATCGCGCCGTCGAAGCTCAAGGGCGTCAACGCCGACGGCTACACGATCATGCTGGCGCACATCGGCATGTCGACAGCACCTGCGTTGTATCGGTCGCTGTCGTTCAATCCGATGACCGACTTCGAGCATATCGGGCAGGTTGTCGACGTGCCGATGACGTTCGTGGCGAAAAAGGATCTGCCACCGAACGACATGAAAAGCCTCGTCGAGTACATGAAAAAGAACAAGGACAAGGTGACGCTCGCCAACGCTGGTGTCGGCGCGGCATCGCACTTGTGCGGTCTGTTGTTCCTGAGCACGATCCAGACGGACGTCACGACCGTGCCTTACAAAGGGACGGCGCCGGCGATGAACGACCTGTTGGGCGGGCAGGTCGATGTGTTGTGCGACCAGACGACGAACACGACGAGCTACATCAAGTCCGGCAAGATCAAGGCGTATTCGGTGACGAGCAAGCAGCGCGTCGATTCGCTGAAGGATTTGCCACCTGCAGGCGATGCACTGCCCGGCTTCGAAGTGAACGTGTGGCACGGCGTCTATGCGCCGAAGAACACGCCGAAGCCGGTCATCGACCGCCTCACGGCTGCACTCCAGGCCGGTATCGCCGAGCCGGATTTCGTCAAACGCATGGCGGATCTGGGCAGCGTTGTCGTGGCGAAGGACAAGGCCACGCCGGAAGGTTTGCGCTCGCATCTGAAAAGCGAGATCGATCGCTGGACGCCGATCATCAAGAAGGCCGGCGTGTACGCGGACTAGACGGTTGGCCTGAACTCGATCCGAAGCCCGGGCGCACCGGGCTTCGCGACGAACGCAATATCGGTCCCGAGACCAGGGACGACAGCAAGCTCGCCGTCGCAGTATACGAGCGGCAGTGCGCTACGCTGCCAAGGCGGCATTCCCATTTCCTGCAGCCAGGCTTTCAGCGCGCGACGAGGGCGGTTTGCTGCGAGGGCTAGGCGCTCGCCGCCGTTACGCGGACGCACGACGATTTCGCGTTGCGTGATTGCTTGCGCTAATCCTTCGCCGGTGGCAGGTGTGAAATGAAGAGCGCCGTGCGGCAGCGCCAACAGCGACTCGCCGCGCCAGCGCGCTTCGAAGTGCCGTGGCGCTTGCGCGTGCAGGAAGACGCGACCGCGATAAACACCGATTGCAGCAGCTTCGTGCACGAGCTCGACACGCGAATCGGGTCTCGCTGCACATAGCTGTCGCTGCATCGCGGTCAGGCGTGCCAGCGAAGGTGCGCGTAAGCCGTGCAGGCGAAGGAAATGACGCAGCAGGTTACGTGCGCGCGGTGGCGAGAGCGCCGCAAGTCCACGTCGATCGAGCGCGCCGTCGACGATCAGATCGGTCGCATCGAGTTCTGCCAGCTCGTCGAGAAGTAGCGAGGTTTCGGCCTGGAGCGTCGCCGCGCGGGCGAAAGTTGCGGGGTAGCCTGGAAACGTTTGCGTCAGAGGCCGCACGAGTTGATGGCGTAGCGCGTTGCGTCGGTGCTTGATCGCAACGTTACTGTCATCCTCGATGTGGGCCAGGCCGCGCCCGCGCACGAATGCCTCGATCGCCGCGCGCGGTACCTCGAGCAGCGGTCGCATCCAACGAATACCGTTCTCGTCACGACAACGCGGCATGCTCGCGAGGCCATGCGGCCCGGCGCCGCGGCCGAGCTGCAGCAATAGCGTTTCGGCTTGATCGTCCTGATGATGCGCGAGAAGGATCGTGCTTGCGCCGACTTCCCGTGCCGCTTCGCGCAATGCGGCATAACGCGAATCGCGTGCGGCAGCTTCGATGCCGCGCGGATCGCTGCGTTCGACTTCCACTCGGCGGATCAGGAATGGAACGCCAAGCGTCGAGGCGAGGTCTTCGCAAAACGTCGTCCACTCATCGGCGTGCGTCGACAAGCCATGATGCACGTGGATTGCCACGATGCGTTCGCGCGCAACCTCGCACGCAGCATGCAGCAGTGCGACGGAGTCGCGGCCACCGGAGATCGCTACCGCAGTCGCTGCGTCGCTTGCTGCGTGCTCGACCAATGCGCGCGCAACCGCATCGACGACAACTTCTGCGCGACGCTCAGCCCGCGGTGATCTCCTTGTATCGGCCATAGGCGAGGAGCTTGTCTTCGCGCGCTTCGAGAAGCGCGTCGAGCGTTTGCTCGGAGAGTTGGCGTAGCGCGTCGGTCAGCGCTTTTTTGAGCGACAGCATTATCGCACCGTGGTCGCGATGTGCGCCGCCCAAGGGTTCGTTTACAACCTTGTCGATCAATCCGAGCTGTTTCAATCGCGCCGCGGTGATTCCAAGCGTCTCGGCAGCTTCCGCCGCGTGCTCGGCCGACTTCCAGAGGATCGACGCGCATCCTTCCGGCGAGATCACCGAGTAGGTCGCGTATTGCAACATCAACGTGACATCACCGATTGCAATGGCAAGCGCACCGCCCGAGCCGCCTTCGCCGATGATCGTCACGATGATGGGTGTGCGCAGTCCGGCCATCTCATAAAGATTGCGACCGATCGCTTCGGATTGCCCGCGCTCCTCGGCGCCGATGCCCGGATACGCGCCGGGCGTGTCGACGAACGTGAACAATGGCAACCCGAACTTTTCGGCGAGCTTCATGAGGCGCAACGCCTTGCGATAGCCCTCCGGACGTGGCATGCCGAAATTGCGGTGAATCTTCTCCTTGGTGTCGCGGCCTTTCTGGTGGCCGATCACCATGCACGGCTGTCCGTTGAAGCGCGCGAGCCCGCCAACGATCGCGCGATCGTCCGCATAACTGCGATCACCGGCAAGTTCGCGAAAGTCGCTGAACATTCCGCCGATGTAATCGAGCGTGCAGGGCCGCTGCGTATGACGTGCGACCTGCGCGATCTGCCAGCTCGACAGCTTCGCGTAGATCTCCTTGGTGAGCTGCTGGCTTTTCTTGGTGAGTCGCGCGATCTCGTCGCTGATGTCGACGGCGGAATCCTCGTGGACGAAGCGAAGCTCTTCGATCTTCGCCTGCAGCTCGGCGATCGGCTGCTCGAAATCGAGGAAGGTTTGCTTGGCTGCGGGTCTCGTTTCGCTCATGAGGGGCGCACTATAGCCCTAACGCGTGGGTCATGCGAGCGCGTCGTAGACGAGCTTCGCGCCGGTCGCAAACAGCAACGAGTACGTGATGCGAAAGAACGCGCGATCGGAAATGCGCCGATGCAGCCACACGCCCAGCCAGATACCGAGTGGTGCGAGCGGCGCAAACAGGAGCGAGGCGCCGAGATTGACCGGATTGAGCTGGCCGATCAGCGCATACGGAATGATCTTCGCGTAATTGACGACCAGAAAAAACAGCGCCGAGGTTGCGACCAGCACGTTCTTGTCGAGGTTTTGCGGCAGCATGTAGATCGCGAACGGAGGGCCGCCGGCGTGCGCGAGGGTGCTGGTGAATCCCGCAAGGCCGCCCCACACGATACCCGCGATGCGGCCGGGAGGACGTGACTTCATCGCGAACCGCGCAGCAATGCGTTCGGACAGGCGCAGACCCTGGTTCACGGCGAACACGCATGCAATCACGCCGACGAGCAGACGTACCGTGTCGGGTGCAAGCGCACCGAACGCGAATCCGCCGATCGCAATGCCAATCAGTGCGCCAGGGATCAACGCTCGCAAATGCGCATGCGACCAGCGACCGCGCCACGCGTGCACGCCGAAGAGGTCCATCGCGCATAGGATCGGCAACATGATGCCCGCCGCTTCGGCCGGTGCGATGAAGATCGACATCAAGGGCACCGCGATGCCGCCGGCGCCGGTGGCAAAGCCGCCCTTGCTGATTCCCGTCAGGAGAATTGCGAGTATCGCCACCGGATAGAAGGCGATAGGAAAGGTGGGCCAGGTCATTGCGAGCCTGACAACTGTCTCCACGTTGGGACGAAGCGCCCGGTTCGCGCGGCATACGCGTGGTAATCGGCAAAGCGCAGGGCAAGCAGGCTTTCTTCACGACGCGCCTTGCAATGCAAGACCAGTGCGAGCGCTGCGGCCGCGACCCAATGGATCCATGTGCTCCAGCCGATCGCGCAACCGAGCGCGAACAGCATGAGTCCCGTGTACAACGGATGTCGAACGTGTCGATAGGGGCCGCTGGTGATCAATCGTGCGTCTTCGCGCGGCTCGGGCAGCACGCTGAAATTCGATGGCCGGTTATGCCACAGCATCCACGCTTTGAGCGCCATCGCGATTGTGATGAAGACGAAGCCCCACGCACTGAAGCGCTGCGCATGCCACGGCCACATGACTGTCAGGAGCGCGATGACTTGAGCGACGACGATGGCGATCGATGTCATGACGGAAACAATACGTGGTGCGAACGGCGGCGTTGATGCGGGAGCGTAATCTACGCGTCTTGTCCGTCAGGGGTGGAATTCTCGATGAAGAGCCACCGCATCGCTGTGATGCCCGGCGATGGTATCGGCAAGGAAACCGTTCCCGAAGGATTGAAAGTACTCGAAGCGGCAGCAAACAAGTTCGGCATAGAGCTTGCGTTCACGCATTTCGACTGGAGCTGCGACTACTACGCCAAGCACGGGCGCATGATGCCCGAGGACTGGTTCGAACAGCTTTCGAAGTTCGAGGCGATTTTCTACGGTGCTGTCGGCTGGCCCGCGACGGTGCCCGATCACGTGTCGCTGTGGGGCTCGCTCATTCCGTTTCGGCGAGGCTTCGATCAGTACGTGAACATGCGTCCCTGCCGATTGATGCCCGGCATTGCCTCGCCCCTTGCCAATCGCGCGCCGGGTGACATCGACTTCATCGTCGTGCGCGAGAACACCGAAGGCGAGTATTCGTCGGTCGGCGGGCGCATGTTCGAGGGCACCGAGCGCGAGATCGTGTTCCAGGAGTCGGTGTTCAGTCGCAAAGGCGTGGATCGGATCATGCAATTTGCTTTCGAGCTCGCACGCACCCGAGAACGCAGGAAAGTCACGTCCGCGACGAAGAGCAACGGCATCTCGATCACGATGCCGTACTGGGACGAGCGTTTCAAAGCGATGTCGGCACAGTATCCGGACGTGACCACCGACGCTTATCACATCGACATACTCACTGCCCATTTCGTGCAGCGGCCGCAGATATTCGATGTGGTCGTCGGCTCGAATCTGTTTGGCGACATTCTTTCCGATCTTGGCCCCGCCGTATGTGGAACCATCGGCATAGCGCCGTCGGCGAACATCAATCCCGAGCGCAAGTTTCCTTCGTTGTTCGAGCCCGTGCACGGATCGGCGCCCGACATTGCAGGCAAGGGGATTGCAAATCCGATCGCGCAAATATGGTCGGCGGCGCTGATGCTCGACTTTCTCGGCCATCGCGATGCGGCCGAGACGATTGTCGCGGCGATCGAGCGCTCGCTCGCCGATCGTTCGGCGCCGCGCACGCGAGACATCGGGGGGAGGGCCGGCACGAGCGAGGTAGGAACCGCCATTGCACGATCGATCAGTTGAATCGGCCGAAAGTGCACCCCTACTTTCGGCCGGCCGGGTCACCCGAAAATCGGTGGCGAGGGAAGCGCGGCGCCCCTTGGGGAGAGCCGCAGGCCGCGTCGCCGCGCGACCGAGTGCGCCGACTGTATAAAGCGTCGATTCAGTGAGTCATGTCAGAGGCGCAAAACCACACGATTTTCGGCAGAACGGCGAAAACACATTTGTGGCACATTACGCGCGACTGACGTTGCCGTGAGAGTGACGCGGTCCAGGCATCCTTCAGGGAATTTTCATGTTGATCGGCATTCCACGCGAGACACGCCCCGGCGAAACGCGCGTCGCGGCGACGCCCGAGACGGTCAAGAAGCTCGCGGCCAGCGGCAAGCATCAAATCGTCGTCGAAGCGGGCGCCGGGCTCGCATCTTCGATTCCCGATGAGCAGTATACGACCGCTGGCGCGACCATCGGCACGGCGACGCAGACGCTCGCGGCCGACATCGTGCTCAAGGTGCGCGGGCCTTCGTCCGATGAATTGCCACGGATGAAGCAGGGCGCCATGTTGATCGGACTCTTGAATCCGTTCGACACGGCCGCGCTCGACACCTATGCAAAGCAAGGGCTCGTCGGCTTCGCGCTCGAACGATTGCCGCGCATCACCCGCGCGCAATCGATGGATGTGTTGTCCTCCCAGGCGAACATCGCCGGCTACAAGGCGGTCGTTCTTGCGGCTGCCGAATACGCGAAGTTCATGCCGATGCTGATGACCGCAGCGGGAACGGTGAAAGCTGCGCGCGTGCTCGTGCTCGGCGTGGGTGTTGCGGGTTTGCAAGCGATCGCAACGGCGAAACGGCTTGGTGCGGTGATCGAAGCCTCCGATGTGCGACCGTCGGTCAAAGACCAGGTCGCGTCACTCGGCGCGAAATGGGTGGACGTTCCTTACGAGACGCCCGAAGAGAAGGAAATCGCGGAAGGCACGGGTGGCTATGCGCGCCCAATGCCGCCCGCATGGATGGCGCGGCAAGCAGGCATCGTCGCCGAGCGGGCGAAGGCCTCCGACATCGTCATCACGACTGCGTTGATACCGGGGCGTCCGGCGCCGAAGCTCATCAAGGCGGACACCGTCGCGGCAATGCGCCCCGGATCGGTGATCGTCGATCTTGCGGCGGAGCAGGGCGGCAATGTCGAAGGCACGCGGGTCGACGAGATCGTCAACGTCAATGGCGTGAAAATTATCGGGCCTTCGAATCTCGCGGCAAGCGTGCCCGCCGATGCCTCCGCGCTCTACTCGCGCAACGTACTCAACTTTCTCGCGTTGTCGCTGAATCCCAAGACCGGCGAATTCGCGATTCCGCGCGACGACGAAATCGTGCAGGCGACGCTGGTGACCGACAACGGCGCCGTCGTGACACGCTCCTGAAACCAACCGCCAGGGAAACCCATGGGCGTCGACACGCATGTCTTCTATCTGATCATTTTCGTGCTGGCCGTGGTCGTCGGCTATCACGTCGTGTGGAGCGTGACGCCGGCGCTGCATACCCCGTTGATGAGCGTCACCAATGCGATCTCGAGCATCATCCTGGTCGGCGCGATGCTCGCTGCCGGTCCCGCGATCATGGATTGGGGCGGGTGGGTCGGCTTCATCGCGGTGATCCTCGCTGCGGTCAACGTTTTCGGCGGCTTTCTGGTAACGCAGCGAATGCTCGCGATGTTCAAGAAAAAAGAGCCGAAGGCGAGCGTGACGAGCGCAGCGAAGCACTGACGTGTCACGTCGACAAAGAGAAACGAAATGAGCGCCAACCAGGTCGCCCTATGGTATTTGATTGCATCGGTGTGTTTCATTCTTGCGCTCAAAGGCTTGTCGCATCCGTCGACGGCGCGGCGCGGCAATTATCTCGGCATGGCGGGCATGGTGATCGCCGTCGTCGTGACGCTCGGGCTCATCTTCTCGACGACGCGCAACATCGCCTGGATTCTGGTTGGCATCGTCATCGGCGGTGCGATTGGCGCGGTCATCGCGCGACGCGTGCAGATGACGCAAATGCCCGAGCTGGTTGCCGCGTTCCACTCGCTGGTCGGCATGGCGGCGGTTTTGATCGCGGTTGCCGCGATTCACAATCCCGAATCGTTCGGCTTGCCGAGCGAGATCCCGA
This sequence comes from Casimicrobiaceae bacterium, assembly GCA_035536295.1. Classification (GTDB taxonomy): domain Bacteria; phylum Pseudomonadota; class Gammaproteobacteria; order Burkholderiales; family Casimicrobiaceae; genus VBCG01. Next base: position 3,022 of record DATLOI010000112.1, on the reverse strand, counting down.
CCGCTAACAAGCTCGAGCTATTCATCGGAACGTTCATCGGCGCGATCACGTTCTCGGGGTCGGTGATCGCTTTCGGCAAGCTGTCGGGACGCATTCGCAGCGCGCCGGTCATTTTCAAAGGCCAGCATTTGCTGAACCTTGCCCTCGCGATCGCGATGCTTGCGTTCGGCGTCTGGTTCTTTTTGGGCGGCGGCTGGTTCCCTTTCATCGTGATGACGGCGATCGCGTTCGTACTGGGCGTTTTGATGATCATTCCGATCGGTGGCGCCGATATGCCGGTCGTGATCTCGATGCTGAACAGTTATTCGGGATGGGCCGCGGCGGGCATCGGGTTTTCGCTCAACAATCCGATGTTGATCATTGCAGGATCGCTGGTCGGCAGCTCCGGTGCGATCCTTTCCTACATCATGTGTCGTGCGATGAACCGCTCGTTCATCAGCGTGATTCTTGGCGGCTTCGGCGCACCCGAAGGTGCCGCAGTCGCCGATGCAGGTCAGAAGACGGTCAAGAGCGGCAGCGCCGATGACGCGGCGTTCCTGCTCGGTAATGCGGAGAGTGTCGTCATCGTGCCTGGCTACGGGCTCGCGGTTGCGCGCGCACAGCATGCCGTAAAAGAGCTTGCGGAAAAGTTACGCAGCAAAGGCGTCGATGTTCGCTATGCGATTCACCCTGTCGCGGGTCGTATGCCTGGTCACATGAACGTGCTTCTCGCAGAGGCCGAAGTGCCGTACGACCAGGTCTATGAGATGGAAGACATCAATGGTGAGTTCGGAACGTCGGATGTCGCGTTGATCCTAGGTGCGAACGACGTGGTTAATCCGCTCGCCGAGCAGAAGGGCAGTCCGATCTACGGCATGCCGATTCTCGAAGCGCACAAGGCGCGCAACGTCATCGTCAACAAGCGATCGATGGCGTCGGGCTACGCCGGCATCGACAATCCGCTTTTTTATCTCGACAAGACGATGATGGTGTTCGGGGACGCGAAGAAGGTCGTCGAGGAGATGGTGAAGGCGGTGGAGTGAATCGCGGCGTCGGCGTGGTGTCGTGTCACGCTGCTGTTCGCCCCTGTTTGCGTAAGCCCGCCGCGAACAAAAGTGCGAGGCCGATGAGCAGCACAGCCGACGGCTCGGACACTGTCGAGGGTGGCGTTACTGCCCTGATGCGGTAGTCGCGCCCGGATTCGCCGATCGCGCTAAATTCGACGAGATTGCCGGCGCTGTCACGAATTTCGCTGATGCCGAGAAATTCGAACGTCGAACCGAAACTTCCAAACATTTCCGCGTCGCCGGGGAAAAAAAATCCGCTCAACGCGCCGTGATCGTGCGTGGCGGCACCGACGTTAGCGGAGATGAGCAGAGGGAAAGGGATCACGAGAGCCGGGCCGTCGACTGTACATGTAATCGTCTGCACACCCATCCCGCTGCCAGAGGGTGTCACCACAAGATCGCTGCCGAGACCGGCTCCGGCGTTGAGCCCTCCGCCGATCGTCCTGCGGCAAAATTCAAACGACCAGCTAAGCGAGCCACTCGCTATCAGTGAGCCCGTGGCTGCCCCTACAAAGGATCCCGACGCATTGATGTGCCAAGTCATCGTCCCTGGGCCGTCGAATCCCGAAAAGACGAAGCCTATGAATTCGGAGTACAGGGCTTGAGCACCGGCTCTGCAAGACGAACTGTTGGCGAAATCGACGCTGCCATCAATCCCGGTCGTCGGACTCACGGCCGTTGCCCGCGCTGTCACGCCCACCGCACCAGATGTGGCGCGAGCGGTTGCGCGTCCTACACTTCCTCCCGGTCCGCTCGTCGTCGCAACGCTGGACGTTGGAACCAAATTTCGAACTTCATCGGGGTCGTCCGCTGAGCCGCCACCGCAATTCGCGGACGTATCCGAAGCGTAAAGCAGCGCGTACGCGTCGGTTGCAAAGATCAGCGCGGTCGCGATGTATAGCACCCCGGCCAAGACTCGAGTGAGCATCGCCAACCCCCCGCAAGCGCGGCGATTGCCGCGAACGCGCCACTAAGCAATTTCAGCGCCGCAAGTACGTTGCTTTACTTATCAAGGGATTGTGAGGCGCCGGTCTAGCGCGGTGTAAATCGCGCCGACGCTGTTTGCTCTTGAACGGGCGCCCGATTTCTCCAGCCGGAAGCCGGCAACCGCGAAGCGATGGCCGACCGTGAACGCGATGCAAATGCCCGTTCGGATCATGATCGAAAAACTGGTCGCGTCGACAGCCGAGAGCTTGTGAAGATCGTTGCGCTTGAAATTGGACCACGAATGATCGAGGCCCCTGAGGTCACAGCTTAGGATTTTCACCGACCGAGGCTTTTAGATCGCTTCCTTCCAACAACAACGCGACGTCCACGCTCCGCTATCGACCACGCAGCTTCACTACGGCGCATCACGGCTTGTCGTGAACGCTGTCATGCTCCATCGAGGTTCGCTTCAGATTACCGTCTCAAGTCCCTAAGGACCTGAGGGCGGCGGTCTGAGCACGACCTTGCGAATCGCCTCGCGAATGACCGCGGCCACACTTCTCCCGGACCACGCCGCGGCTTTGCACAGAGCGTCCATCCTCTCTCTCGGAAGATATCCTGCATCTTTTCCAGGTATGTCACTTTGACACGCTCCTGACATACGTGAAACCAGCAACAATCAGTCTGGAATAATCGGCGGCATAGCCGCTGGTTCTTGAAGCCAGAACGGTCTGGCTATCGCAAGCCGAACTTCACACGCACGATAAATGTCAGGCCCTCTTTCCCACATCAGCATCCTCGACCTCTCTCGTGTACTCGCGGGGCCTTGGTGCACGCAGCACCTCGCCGACCTCGGCGCGACCGTCTGGAAAATCGAACGCCCCGGATCGGGGGATGACACGCGCGGGTGGGGGCCGCCGTATCTCACCGATGCCAACGGTCGCGACACGAGCGAAGCGGCGTATTACCTATCCTGCAATCGCGGCAAGCACTCGGTGGCAGTCGATATCACGCAACCCGACGGGCAATCGATCGTACGAGCGCTCGCG
>DATLOI010000111.1:0-11760 GCA_035536295.1 Casimicrobiaceae bacterium | reverse complement strand
GCCTGACATGTTGCAAGAGCGCGTGGGTGTCGGGATGGTTCTCACGGTCGATCACCAGCACGAGCTTCGCGACTGACCGCAGCCAGTCGACGCCCCGACTGTACTTGCGGGAAAGGCTCTCTACGATGCGGTCGAGCGAGTAGCCGTAGTCGACCTCCACGATGTAGCGCGTGAAACCGGGAACGTCGACGACAATGTCGGCGAACGCGTCCGGCGAGCCGACTTCGACTTCCTGCCTGATGCGCACGGACTCTGGCGAAACCCCGTCGCGCGCAACATGCATGAAGCGACAAAGGTTGCACACGATCTCTTCGATAAAAAGCCGGAGCTCGAATTGATCGTCGCTGTCGGAGTCGGGGCATTCCATAGCTTCGACGCCGCTCCTCGACGCAGTCCCGCGCCTAGTCTCTTCCCAATTGCGGGTGGGCCCGTCACGGCGCGGTGACTAATTACGCGATCCTACTCTAGCCTTCATCAGGCAGATCCTGCAAGTGCCCGATGGCTGCGCGCGAAGACGACCGATGTCGCTCACGTCGTCGCATCCAGCGCCAGCGCCGCAGCGCTACTCAGATCTTCGACAAGCGCCGCATAAAGCTTGGTCTTGGCCGGCTCGTCGATCGCGCGCAATACCGCCGAAGGGTGATAGCTCGCGATGATTCGCGCGCCGCCCGCATGCACGAGCTCGCGCGAGCGCGCTTCGCCGACTTTGACGCGCTCACCAAGAACAGCAAACAGCGCAGTAGCGCCAAGCGCGAGAATGACGAGCGGCTTCACTTTGCCGATCTCGGCCTCGAGCCATTGCCGGCAGGCCTCGACTTCCCGCTGCGCGGGCGTCTTGTGAATGCGTCGTTTCCCGCGTGGCTCGAAGCTGAAGTGTTTTACCGCGTTGGTGACATACACGTCGTGAACATCGATGCCCGCCTCGACGAGCGCACGACGCAAGAGCTTACCGGCGGGACCGACGAAGGGCTTGCCGGCCAGATCCTCCTCGTCACCCGGTTGCTCGCCGACGAGCATCACGTGGGCATGCAGCGGACCGGCGCCAGGCACGGCCTGGGTCGCGTTCGCGCCGAGAGAGCAGCGCCGGCAACGATCGAGCGACGTCTTGTCGGGCAACAGATCGCCAATGGACGCGTCGGCAACATGCGACGAGTGAAGATCGCCGCAACGCATGCCGCGATAGGGCTCGACCGTGCGATCGATGGTCGTTTCGACCATTTTTCCGGCGCGCGGAACGGCGTTGGCGACAAGCTGCGGGATCCGCTTCGCTTCAGGAAGATTCTTCCAATAAACGACAGGCATCTCCTTTCGCATCATCGCCAGATTGAGGCGCGCCGGGTTGAAGATGCTTTCGTAATAAGTGAGCCAAAGCGCTTCAGCGGCATCCTCTGACGGCAGCGCAATCAAATCGTCCACGTCGAAGAGCGACAACTCGCGGCGGTCCCAGTGAGCGCCGCCGTCCGGCGTTATGATCGTCCACACCATCGTGCCGAACCTGCGCACGAAAAACGGCGCTGTGCGCGCAAGCACGTCGTGTTCCGGCTCGAACCACGCGAGGTAGCGAATGCCATCGGCGCTGGGCAGCTCGCGAAAGCGCACGAAGGCGGTCATCTTGTGGCTTGCACGATCGACCGCCTTCGCCATGCGCGTGAGCGTTACGACGTCGTCGTCGGCGGCATCGTCGATGAGGCGCGGCTCGCCGTGCAGCACGCGCCACAGCAAGCGATACATGAGAGATGGCGCGCGGGGATCGCGATGACAGGCGACGCGCTCCAAAAGATCGATGATCCGTGCCGAGACGCGAAATCGCGACTGCGGTGCGGAATCGGCCTGGTCGCGCGAACTGGCGAACAGGCTCTCACGCTCGAAGACCGCATTTTCCGGCGCCACGTCGCCCGCAAGCAACGTCCTTGCGCGATCGCGCCATCGCTCATAGCGCGTCGGTGTCATCACAGCAACGCAAGTTGCTGAGGCCGCGATACCAAACGCCGTAACGTTTCCGACTGTTGCGTCGCAGCGCTCGGACGCCAATCAAGCGCAATGATGAAGGCCTTCGCCTTCGTAACATCGCAGCGAAGCTTTACGAGATCGGCATAGCGAAGCGTTCGCTGCCGGCGTGTCGCAAGGATGCGTTTTACATTACGAACGCCAAGCCCCGGAACGCGCAGCAAAGTTTCCTTGTCGGCGCGATTGATGTCGACGGGAAATCGCTCGCGATTCGCGAGTGCCCACGCGAGCTTTGGATCGATTTCCAGATCGAGTTCGCCGCCGCTGGCGGCGGTGATTTCGGTTGCCTCGAATCCGTAAAAGCGCATCAGCCAATCGGCTTGATAGAGCCGGTGCTCGCGCATGAGCGGCGGAGCGCGTCCGGGCAATCGCGAGGAAGCGTGCGGAATCGGGCTGTACGCCGAGTAGTAGACGCGCTTCAATCGATACGCCGCGTATAGCGTCGCGGCAGTCGAGAGAATCGTTGCGTCATTGCTGGCATCGGCGCCGACGATCATCTGCGTGCTCTGCCCCGCGGGCGCAAACGGCGGTGCGCGGCGCTCTGCGCGCGCTTCGTCACGTTTCAGGCGAATCCGCCCCATCGCGAGCTTGATGGTTTGCGCGCCTTTCTCGGGTGCAAGCTTATGCAGTGCGTCTGCGGTCGGAACCTCGATGTTGACCGACAATCGATCCGCGTAACGACCGGCGCGCGCAATCAATCGCTCGTCCACGTCGGGGATCGTTTTCAGATGAATGTAGCCGCGAAAGTCGTGCACTTCGCGCAAGGTGCGCGCGACTTCGACCAATTGCTCCATCGTGTAGTCGGGCGATCGAATGATTCCCGACGACAGGAACAGTCCCTCGATGTAATTGCGCCGATAGAAATCGAGCGTGAGCCGCACCACCTCGTCGACTGCAAAGCGCGCACGCGGCACGTCGCTCGAGCGACGATTGACGCAATATTGACAGTCGTAGAGGCAGAAGTTGGTGAGCAGCAATTTCAGAAGCGAAATGCAGCGGCCGTCCGGTGCATAGCTGTGGCAGATTCCCATCCCTGTTGTCGAGCCGATGCCCGACTGCCCGCTGGACCCGCGCGATGGGGCGCCGCTCGATGCGCAGGAAGCGTCGTATTTGGCAGCGTCGGCGAGAATCGAGAGCTTGCGAGCGAGGTCCATCATTGACATGCGTTTCGCTGCCGGCGGCAGGTGTCGATACCGCATATTTATACGGTAAACTCTCGCATCACGCAATAGGACAAAACGTGTCCGCCCCCGCTCGCCTGATCGCGCATCTCGACATGGACGCTTTCTACGCGTCGGTCGAGCTGTTGCGATATCCGGATCTGCGCGGCGAGCCTGTTGTCATCGGCGGCGGACGGAGCCATCAACCGATCGAGCGTATCGATCCCGTGACTGGTGGGGTAATCCGACAGTACGCGCGCCTTGCGGGTTATGTCGGTCGCGGGGTCATCACGACGGCGACATACGAAGCGCGCGCGTTCGGCGTCGGCTCGGCAATGGGCTTGATGAAAGCCGCGAAAAAAGCGCCCGAGGCGATTCTCCTGCCGGTCGATTTCGATCGCTATCGCGCGTATTCGCGCAAGTTCAAGGAAGCGGTGCGCACCATTGCAACGCGAATCGAGGATCGCGGCATCGACGAAATCTATATCGACCTCACGAACGTGCGCCTGTCGAGCGATGAGAGCGACACCGACGACGACCCGTGGTGGCGGGCGCGTGATGTGGCGCGTGCAATCAAGGAGGCGGTGCGCGAAGCAACCGAGTTGACGTGCTCGGTCGCTGTTGCGCCAAACAAGCTGCTCGCGAAAATCGCTTCCGAGTTGGACAAGCCGGATGGATTGACGATTCTGCGTGAAACCGACGTGCCGCTTCGCGTGTGGCCGCTGCCCACGCGACGTATAAACGGAATCGGGCCCAAGGCAGCCGCCAAATTGGCGGCACTTGGCATCGCCACGATCGGCGAGCTTGCCCAGGCCGACGCGGCGACGCTGCGACTGCACTTCGGCGCGCACTACGGTGCGTGGCTGATCGAAGCAGCGAATGGCCGCGACGATCGCGACATCGAGACCGACAGTGAGCCGCGGTCGATTTCGCGCGAAACGACGTTCGATCGCGATCTTTCCGCGACGCATGATCGCGCCGAGCTGTCCGAGATCTTCAGCACGCTGTGTCGGCAGCTATCCGCCGACCTCGAGCGCAAGGGTTATGCAGGCAAGACGATCGGAATCAAGCTTCGCTTCGACAACTTTCGCACGGTGACGCGCGATCACACGATCGAGATCCCTGCGCAGGATTACGCGACGATTCGACATGAGGCGGGCATGTGCCTGAAGCGCGTAGAACTGACGCGGCGGTTACGACTTCTCGGGGTTCGTGTCGGTTCGCTCGTTCCCGTCGATCCTGAATCCGACGCAGCGCCTTCCGATTGACATGCCCGCTTATCCCAATCTCCTCGCGCCGCTCGACCTGGGCTTTGTCACGCTGAAAAATCGCGTGCTCATGGGATCGATGCACACGGGACTCGAGGAGGCGCCGGATGGATTCGCGCGACTTGCCGCTTTCTATCGTGCGCGCGCGAAGGGCGGCGTCGCCCTCATCGTGACCGGCGGGATCGCACCGAATTTCGTCGGAAGGCTCGAGCCGCGCGCGTCGCAACTCTCGTTGCCGTGGCAGGTCGCGAAGCATCGAATGATTACCGACGCAGTGCACGCCGAGGGCGGCAGGATTGCGTTGCAGATCCTGCACGCGGGTCGATACGCCTATCACCCGCTCGCGGTCGCGCCGTCTGCGATCAAAAGTGCGATCAGCCCTTTCAAGCCTCGCGCGCTTTCGACATGGGGAATCCGACGCACGATCGTTGCGTACGCTCGCTGTGCGGCACTTGCGCAACGCGCGGGTTACGACGGCGTGGAGATCATGGGCTCCGAAGGCTATCTCATCAACCAGTTCACCGCGCCGCGCACCAATCATCGCGACGATGAATGGGGCGGTTCGCTCGATCATCGTTTGCGCTTTCCACTCGAAGTCGTGCGCGCGGTGCGCGAGCGCGTCGGATCTCGTTTCATCATCGTCTATCGACTGTCGATGCTCGATCTCGTCGAAGGAGGCTCGACGTGGGACGAGATCGTTGCGCTTGCGCAAGGTGTGGAACGCGCCGGCGCGTCGATCATCAATACGGGGGTCGGTTGGCACGAAGCGCGCATCCCGACCATCGCAACGATGGTCCCTCGCGGGGCTTTCGCGTGGGTCACGCGGCGTATGAAAGGAGGGGTCGGCATTCCGCTGATCACGACCAACCGCATCAATGATCCGGCGACCGCCGAAGCTTTGCTTGCGCGCGGCGACGCCGACATGGTGTCGATGGCGCGTCCGTTTCTCGCCGATCCCGAGTTCGTCGACAAGGCTGCGCGTGGGCAAGCTGCGGAGATCAACACGTGCATCGCGTGCAACCAGGCCTGCCTCGATCACATATTCGAGCGAAAGATCGCGACGTGTCTGGTGAATCCCTTCGCATGCCGCGAGACCGAAATGCAATCGACGCGCGCGGCGACGCCAAGGCGAATTGCAGTCGTCGGTGCGGGACCGGCCGGACTCGGCGCGGCGTTGACCGCTGCCGAGCGCGGTCATGCGGTAACGCTGTTCGATGTGGCAGACGAAATCGGTGGTCAGTTCAATCTCGCCAAGCGCATCCCCGGCAAGGAGGAATTCGCCGAGACGTTGCGCTATTTTCGTGTGCGATTGAATTCACTTGGCGTGGTCATTCGGCTTGGGACTCACGTCGCGGCGGAAGCGTTGGGCGGGTTCGAGCACGTGATCGTGGCAACCGGCATCGTTCCGCGTGTGCCGGCGATTCCCGGGATCGAGCATCCACGTGTCGTGGGTTATGTCGATGCGGTGCGCGGCACGCGACCCGTCGGCAAGCGCGTCGCAATCGTTGGCGCCGGCGGGATTGGCTTCGATGTCGCTGAATTATTGACCTCCGCTGATGCGCACGATGGTCACGCGAGCAGCGGGCGAAGCGACGATCCGGCGATCGCATCGTTTCATAACGAGTGGGGAATCGACGCGACGTTCGCGCAACGCGGCGGCATCAAGCCGCCACGTGACGATGTTCCCTTACGGGAAGTGTGGCTGCTGCAACGAAAGGCCCCCAAGGTCGGCGAAGGACTTGCCAAGACGACGGGCTGGATTCGTCGCACGTTACTCAAGAAGCGTGGCGTCAGGATGTTCGCGGGCGTCGACTACATGCGTATCGACGACGACGGCTTTCATCTGCGCATCGACGATGAGGATCGCATCCTGCACGTCGACACGATCGTCATTTGTGCGGGACAGGAGTCGCGACGTGAGATCGTCGATGGACTGCGCGAGCTCGGAATCGAGCATACGGTCATCGGCGGCGCCGACGTAGCCGTCGAGCTCGATGCGAAGCGTGCGATCGAGCAGGGGACGCGCGTCGCGCTGGCGCTTTAGTTCTTTGCCTTATCGGCGAGTTTCGCCGCTTTGGTGAGGTCGGCGACGATCGTTTCGTACATCGTCTGGCGCGCATCCTTGTCGGGTACGCGAAGCGCTGCAGATGGATGATAGGTTGCAACGACGTGCGCGCCCGATCGGTGCGTCAAGCGTTCCGCGCGCGCCTCGCCGACTTTCATCTTGCCGCCCATCAGGCCGTTTAGCGCAGTCGAGCCCAGCGCGACGATGACGGCTGGAGCGGCTCGCGCGATCTCCTGCTCGAGCCAGGCGCGACATGCGTCGATGTGGCGCTGTGCCGGTGTCTTGTGAATGCGGCGAGGACCACGCGGCTGCCAATAGAAATGCTTGACTGCGTTGGTGAGCCAGATGTCGTCGAGTGACAACCCGGCTTGCTCGATCGCTCGTCGCAAGAGCGCTCCGGCCGGCCCCACGAACGGCTCGCCTTGCTTGTCCTCTTCGTCGCCGGGTTGCTCACCGACGAGCATGACCCGCGCTTTGCGATCGCCGCGGCCCGCGACCGCCTGAGTGGCTTTCTCCCACAGCTCGCAACGACGGCACGCGTCGAGATTGTTTTTTATGGGCTGCGGAATCGGATCGTCGGGCGAGGGCATCGATTGAAGCCTGGCAGAAAGTCGCCGCTAGCGGACCGCCCCCGGCTCGGACGAGGACAACGGCCGCGCCAGGCGACGCTCGAGCGCAGCTCGAATCGCCGCGTCGTGTCGCATCGCGATCTCGCCTTCGATCACGAGTTGAGGCGCTTCTTGCACGCGATACATTGTCGGATCGACGTCGCGATCGTCCAACCGTTTTGCGACCGCAGCCGCCGGCGCTTCGATGAACGCGATCGCGATATCGGAGCGATTGGAAGTATTGCCATTGTTCGTCACGCCGAACAAGGCAACGAACTCGCTCCCTCGCGTTCGCAAGCTCATGTAGTCACCGATGAACAGGCCGTTCGCGTTCGCCGCGATCGAAAGGTCGAACGGCGCGGCGACGCGACGCTCGCGCCACGTGATTCCGTCGGTCGACTGGGCGAGCCAGTAGTCGGTCGCAAGCTCCGTCGAGGATGGCGTGTTGCTGCGAAAGTCGTAATACGTGACGCCAACCGTGCCGTCATCGCGAAATGCGACCGTTGGGATGAAGGCCGGCACGCCCGCATCGCGATTGACCTGCACCGGCGCGCTCCACGTCCGTCCGCCGTCGACAGAGCGCGCGAACGCGATGCCATCGCGCAGGCCGCCCGAGAAGCGTGCATCCTGCCAAACGACCGCGATGTGTCCGGCGCGGCTGACGGCGATCGATCCGAGGAGCGTGGCATCACGCACCGGCGTTTGCGTTTGAGGGTCGCGCACGCCGATCGCTTGTTGCGGCGCGATCGCGATCGGCGTTTCCCACGTCACGCCCTTGTCGGGCGATCGCATGAGTTGCAGTGTCGCAACGTTCCGTCCGCCGACGAAGTTGATCTGCGAGAAAAAGTTGAAAAGCGTTCCGTCGGGCAGCACGACCGGAATATTGTTGATCGTCTGCGCATTCCTGCCGGGGTCGAAAATCGAACGCGCGCTCTCCCACGAGAGGCCGCCGTCGATCGTGCGCGCGAAGTACGCCGGTCCGCCGCCGCCCCGCGCGAGCCGGTCCCAGGACACGTAGACCAGTCGAGCGTCGACGGGATCGGCAGTGATGGCTTCCTTGTCGTTGAAAAAGTCCTCGCCATCGACGATCAGCGCAATCGGATTGGTCCAGCTCCGACCGCCGTCGTTCGAGCGGCTCACGTTGATCGCGTTCGTCGATCCGCTCGTGAACGAGCCGCCCGTCAACGACAGCGCAACCTGATGCGCCGTTCCGTCGGCTGCGAACGTGACCCAGGGGTCCGTCGCGCGATCGTAATCGCCGCCATTGGACGCGTTACCGCCGCTGCATCGGGAAAATGGAACCTGCCTTTTTTCCCAGCTGCGTCCGCCGTCGAACGAGACGCCGGTCAGCGTTCCACGCGCGCCGCCGTTCGACCAGCGGTCCTGTTGCCACACGGCGACCAGATTGTTCGCGTTGATCGGATTGATCGCCAGATAGGGCTCGACCTCGGCGTTCGTGAACAACGTCCCGCCCGACATGTGGCAGTTCGCGGGAAAGGGTGTGGTGTCCGACACCTTGACCTGAACGGCTGCTGCATCAGAAGGCGCGCACATGGCGACACCGGGGCCGAAGCCTTCGGGCACATAACCGCGCGCGATCATTTCATCGCGCAACGCAGGATCAGTCGTGTAGCGATGATTCGAATCGGCGCGCCGGTTCCACAATCGGAAAACGGGAACGGTTCCCGCCGGACAAGCGCCGCTGGCCAAGTCGGATAGCGCCGCGTAGAACGCATTCGGCGACTCCAGCGTGATTCCCGCAAAAGCTGCTTCACTTTGAATTCGTCGCGCGACGTCTGCGCATTCGGCCGGCGACGCCGAAAAGAAATGCGAATCACCTTTCGCCGGCGGAATGTAGTAACGGCAAACCGGACTTGCGAGTGCGCCACCTGCCGCCGCCGTCGGCCAGGCTGCGAACGTGCGGCCGGTGCGTATCCAACCGGGCAGCCGTCCACTGTCGAGCGCATCGAGATCGGCGGCGAGCGGACTGATGAAGTAATGGTCGAGGCTCGTGTTGTAGAACTCGATGACCGTGAACGTCGGTCCGGGCGTGCTTTGAGCCGACGCGATGCTTGCGCAAGACATTGCGACCAAGCAGCCCGCGGCGAGCGCTAGTGAACGTGTAGCCATGACCAGGCATCTCATAAAAAGAACGGATCAACGAAGCCTAAAGCGACGCAATCATCAGACGCCGGTCGTCCGGGGTAGTTCGCCGCACATGATCGAATGTCGAATGAATTTACGTTTGCTCGATCGTTACAACGCTCGCACGATTGCGTGTTGCATTTTCGTCGCACAACGACGTGGCGAGTTGAAGTTTCCCTTGCGAGTCGCGCGCTCGTTTCATTAACATTCTCCCCTCTTCACCACACGCCACTCGCGCAATCGATCGATGAGCCACGCGATGACCACGATGCACACGCAGCGACCGCCAGCAGTCGGCGTCGCGTCGTGCATGCGGCGCGCGCTCATTGCGTTCGATTCCAATTGCCGGCGATTCGCCGGCGACTCGCGCTAGCGGCATCCGACCGGAAAACATTCCGCCGGGTGAATCGGCGGGATGCTCGGAAGGTCCTCAAAGACCCGTTTCGACCCCGCCCGTCCGTGAGGGACGAGCCAAGGCTCGCGTGCTTTTCGCACGCGGGGGGACGAACGCTTCGGAAAGGAGGGCCGATCGCATGACCGCTGTTGCAGTTCACGCGCCGGGCGTTCGCGCCCTGGTGCATCAACCACTTCTAACAACGAGGCACCCGAAATGGCACATCGACGAAAAGAATTGGTGCCGCGACCGGAGCACGGTTCGCTCGAGCTTCGCGCATCCTCGCAGCGCGGCGTCTGGTGGGAGCGTGAGGATGGGCTCGAAGTGCGGCTCGCCGCGCCCGAGCGGGAGCGACGCTTGCAAAGGTCGCGTTTGTCGCTGCTCGGAATGCTCGCCGGATTGGTGGCGAGCGGCAACGTGCAGCGGCGTTGAAAGGTTCGTGGCGGCGGCGACGACCCATCGGATGCCGGTGAAAAGGAGACACGCGAATGAGCAAATGCCGACAGCGGCGCGAATCATTGGCGGTGTTTACTCGTAGCCGAGCCCTCCGGCGAGGACGTAGCGGGCGATGCGAGTGTAGGCAGTAACGAGAGCAGTAAGCACGAGAGAGCAGTTAGTCGGCAGTACAAGACTCGATCCACGGCGATCATGCGCGCTGTGCGCGGCGCGCTTAACCGGAAATGCGGGATCGCCGCCGTCCGCGTTGCGTGGGCGGTCAGCAGTCGCGGAAGGCCCGGCGGAATTCCCGCCGGGCCCCGTGGCGAAACCTGCGAGTGGAAGCATTGGGCCCCGGTTCGACGAGGGTTGGCCGACGCTGCGAGCCCGGAAAGCGCGTCTGTCTGCCACAGCGCCGCTGCCCATCCCCGCCGCTCCTTATCCCCAGCCGGCCTCCGGCTGCCCCTGGCACGGTCTTCGCATTGAGTCCGAGGCCCTTCCGCGCTATAAATCGGGGTCATGCAACCCCTGGTCCTCACCGTCGACATGGCCGGGCTGCCCCAGGCATGGGTCGAGCTCGAGGAAGCGATCATCTACCACGCCAAGTTGTTGGTCGCGTGGTCGGTCGGTCACGACGTGGCCGAGTTCCGCGGTGGCTGGCGACGGGACGGCACCCGCTCGCGCCTGTCGACCAAGTCGATCATTGCGATCAAGGGTACGGGGGCAGGGCAGCACTTGCACGTTCCGGGCCTCACCAATGCGATGTTGTTCATGCGCGATCGCCAGGTGTGCGCGTATTGCGGCGGGCGCTACATGCTGCGCGATTTGTCGCGCGAGCACGTTAATCCGCTTTCGCGCGGCGGACGCGACACCTGGATGAACACCGTGACCGCGTGCCGCTCGTGCAATACGCGCAAGGGCAATCGCACGCCCGAGCAGTCCGGAATGCCGCTTTTGTACGTGCCGTACGTTCCGAACCGGCACGAGCATTTCATTCTGCGCAATCGCCGGATTCTCGCCGACCAGATGGAGTACCTGCTCGCGGGCGTGCCGCGCACGAGCCGTCTCCGGGCGGAAGTGAAGCCTTCCTGACGCTTCGCGCGTGTCCCGCGCGGCGACAAAGCGCTTACGTGTCAGCGAACGTTCATGTCATCGACCATCCGCTCGTGCAGCACAAGCTCGCACTCATGCGGCGCAAGACGACGAGTACGGCGAACTTCCGGAGGCTGTTGAACGAGGTCGGCTCGCTGATGGCCTACGAGGTCACGCGCGACGTGCCCACGCAGGAAATCGAGATCGAAACGCCGCTCGAGACGATGACAGCGCGCGTGATCGACGGCAAGAAGCTCGTGTTCGTGCCGATCCTGCGCGCGGGAACCGGGCTTCTCGATGGATTTCTCGCAGTCGTTCCGGGTGCGCGTGTCGGACACGTCGGCGTCTATCGCGATCCCGCGACGCTGCGCCCCGTCGAGTATTACTTCAAGATGCCAGGCGAAATGCCCGAGCGCGATGCGATCGTGCTCGATCCGATGCTCGCGACCGGAAACTCCGCCGTCGCCGCCGTGAATCGCCTCAAGGGCGAGCGCCCGCGCTCGATCCGCTTCGTGTGTCTTGTCGCAGCACCTGAAGGCTTACGAACGTTCGGCGCCGCGCATCCCGACGTGACGGTCTACACTGC